>JBELDQ010000001.1:0-51882 GCA_042094215.1 Polaribacter sp.
CGAATTTATTTATAAAAAGCTGATGAATTTTACTAGAAAAAAAACTCGTACATCCCGAAAGAACACGCAGTTGATGTGTGATATACACCGAAGGCACTGCAGTGCTTCGAACACCTAGTCTGTTATCGGAAATCACACCAACAACCTCTCTGTTTTCTACAATATATTTTTGAAGTACTTTTTGCTCTTTTAAAACAGCGTTCAACACTTTAGGAGCTTGCATCAACAAGCCTATCTTTAGATTTTTTGCATATGAAATTTCATAAGATGGCAATTCCAAAATTTCCAAATCTGGAAACTCTTTCCTTAGAAAAAGAAGTGCTTCTCCGTCTGATGCAAGCACAGGCGTGTAGTGGTTCTTTTGTAAAAATTGAATGATGGGTATGCACCGAGAGGCATGACCTAACCCCCAATTTAAGGGCGCAACAATTATTTTTTTTCTCATATGTCGAGATTTAAAATGGCATTGCAATGGCTTATGAATACCAACTCACTACAATTGAATGCTATTCCCTATAAAAGATCAAAACCAATATCTTTTCTGTAATTCATCTTCTTAAAATGAATTTTATCAATAGAACGATACGATGTGCTCAATGCTTCGTCAATGCTGTCTCCAAAAGAGGTAATTGCCATCACGCGTCCACCATTTGTAATCACTCCTCCATCGGCAACCGCAGTTCCTGCATGAAAAACAATGGAATCAGTTACCTCATCAATTCCATGAATCTCTTTTCCTTTTTCATAGGCCTCAGGATAGCCCCCAGAAACCAACATCACCGTAGTCGCTGTTCTTGAATTAATAGCACATGTTTTCAAGTGCAAGGTTTGATGTGCAACCCCTTCAAATAAATCGACCAAATCAGAGTCAATTCTCGGAATAACAACCTCTGTTTCTGGATCTCCCATTCTCACATTGTATTCAATTACTTGCGGGTTTCCATCCACATTCATTAACCCAATAAAGATAAAGCCACGGTAGTCGATTCCGTCTTTCTGTAAACCATTTATAGTAGGAATTACAACACGCTGTTCTACTTTTTCTAAAAAGGCTGGGGTTGCGAAATGCACAGGAGAAATAGCACCCATTCCGCCTGTATTAAGACCCACATCACCCTCTCCGATGCGCTTGTAATCCTTTGCTGAAGGTAAAATTTTATAACTCTTACCGTCTGTTAAAACAAAAACAGACAACTCAATACCCGCTAAAAATTCTTCTATTACAACAGTAGAAGATGCTTCTCCAAATTTTTGGTTAGAGACCATTTCTTTCAATTCTTTTTTAGCCTCTTCTAACGAATCTAAAATCAGAACTCCCTTTCCTGCAGCCAATCCATCTGCTTTTAAAACAAAAGGAGGTGCTAAGGTTTCTAAAAATTGATACCCATCAACTAAATTCTCTTTGGTAAAAGATTGATATCTAGCCGTTGGTATGCCATGCTTTTTCATAAACATTTTAGAGAAGTCTTTACTCCCTTCTAAAAGAGCTCCATCTTTCTTCGGACCGATAACGGGAATATGTTTCAACGCACTATCTGCTAAGAAAAAATCATGTACACCATTTACTAATGGTGCCTCCGGACCAACAACAACCATCTCAATACGGTTGTCTAAAACGACTTCCTTTATTGCTGAAAAATCTGTTGGACTGATGGCTAGGTTCGTGGCAATTTCTGAGGTACCCGCGTTTCCAGGAGCAACAAAAAGTTGTTGCACCTTCGTACTCTGCGATAATTTTAATGCAAAAGCGTGTTCTCTTCCTCCAGAACCTAAAATAAGAATATTCATTGTGTTGTGTTGTTGTTTGTTGTGACAAATATACGTTCTAAAATTCTTTTTATCAGAGAAAAAATGGGGTCATTATTTTCGCCACTTTATAAAATAACGGAGTGCTGAAATCGCATGGAAATAAAAAAGTTTGATGCTTTTCGAAGAACCTCTTCTATGAATGTGAGTTATTTGCTCTTTTGGGTAGTACAAAATCTCTTTTCCCGACTGCTTTAATTTTTTACAAATATCTGCATCTTCCATGTATAAAAAATAACGCTCATCGAACCCACCTATGTCGATAAAATCAACTGTTTTAAACAACATAAAACAACCATGCATAAAATCTGGAGAAAAGGGCTCTGATAGTTTGTGATACTGCCTAGATGCCAAATACTTTTTGAACACACCAAAACGTCTCGCTATCAATTCTCTCACTGAAGGCTCCATCCTGCAAATCACTTGTGCATCTCCGCTTGGATACACAACACTTGGACAAACCAATGATATCTTTGAATTCTCTTCTAATTGTTTGACTAGGTTCTTAAAAATAGTTGGCCTAAAACACACATCTGGATTTAAGACTAAATGAAATTTCGATACTCCTTTGACAGCAGGTATCACCGAGTTATGTGCTGCTCCAAATCCACAATTTCTCCCAACATATTTGTAATCAATTTCTGCATGTGAAAACAGCTCATGCTCGCTTCTGCTAGGTGAGTTGTCAACTATATAAAGCTTTTTAGACAAAGGCACTTCTAAAAAACTCCAGATTGCCTGCGCTAATGTTTGCAGATCTTCCTCGTACAAAACAATCGATGCTGTTATGTGAATTTGACTAGTCAAAATTAATAAGCCTTTTCGTCTCCCTTGTAGACATTAAACACTGTTTGAAGTATAATTTTTATATCTAAGAAAATAGACCAATTTTCTATGTAAAAGATATCCAATCGAATTCTATTCTTAATGTCTGACCTCTTTTTGATCTCTCCTCTATATCCTCTTACTTGGGCCAATCCGGTTATACCCGGCTTCATGGCATGGCGTTCGAGGTAATTGTTAACGTTTTTCTGATACTCCACAGCCAAGCTTTTCAAATGGGGTCTTGGCCCAACAACACTCATATGCCCCTGAAGTACATTAAAAAACTGAGGCAATTCATCCAAGCTCGTTTTTCGTAAAAACGAGCCTACCTTCGTAACTCTCGCATCATTTTTCACGGTATGTTTTTGATCTGTATCAATATTAGAGCGCATGGATCTAAATTTATAACAAACAAATAACTCCCCATTCAACCCCTCTCTCTTTTGTTTAAAAAATGCGGGGCCTTTAGATTCTAAGCGCACCAATATCCAAATGATAGGTGTTAACCAAGACATCACAAAAATGATGGTAAAGCATGAAAAGGCAATGTCAAATATTCTTTTCAAGACCCTATTTTCACGGAACTCAAAAGGCAATTTATTAACACTTAAAACCACTAATGAATCGTCGTAATACTGTGTCTTATAACTTTTGCTGTACAGTTGATCTGCATCTGGAAGTATCTTTAATTCAATATTGTTATTGTTGGCATACTTCCTAAGTTCTTTCACGTGTTCCGTTTCAAACTCAGACATCGAGCAATAGATCTCATCAATATCATGTTCCAAAACAAATGAATAACAATCGCTTGGTTGCCCTTTATACAAGGTATTTTGTTCTTTTGAATCTGAGAAAAAACCTAAAATGAGGTATCCCAAACTCTTTCTTTCCTCAAACAATTGTATTATTTTTTTCGCGGTTTCATCAAAACCAATAACAATGACATTTCTATAGTTGTTTCCGCTTGCTCGATACCTATGCAAAGCATGCACAAACCCATACTTACTGATGGTTATCACAATAAATATCGTAGAGAGTATAAAGGTCTGATTGTTGACAACTGTCCCTTCTCTGAAAAGAGAAAAGTAGGTGAAAAACCCCATAAAAAAAACCGAAAACTGCGTCGCTAAAAGCGTTAATAACTTAAAAAAGCTCGTAGATCTATAGATCTTATAAAAGCCACTAAAAAAGGAAGAGATCATCCAAAACAGATTGCTATAAAGGAGAAAACTAAAGTTCAAATATTCACCATCAAAAGTAATAGAAACCACAGCATTTATAATGCATAGATCTATGAATAACATAAGGGGCTTGATAAATATTGAGTATCGTTTATTTTTCACGTTTTCTTTTTAAGAACGATGCTATTTTGCTTTTGAAATGTACTAAAAATTGTGCTTCTGAAAACCTTTCTGCATGGTTTTTAATCCAAACTGGATGAAATTCATTTTCATGCATCTCAAAAAAAGTAATTTCTTTTTCTAATGAAGCAATCGTTTGCTCATTAAAAAAAAGTCCAGAGGACTCTTTAATATTTTGTCTATTCTCAACAACCGTTTCCAAAGCACCTCCTTTTTTATAGGCAATAACAGGCACTCCGTAAGCCATTACTTCTAGAGGAATCATCCCAAAATCTTCTTCTCCCGGAAATAACAATGCCTTTGACTTTTGTATTTCATTTTCAATACCTTTCCAATGAGCAATAGACTTGAATACGATATTCGAATTTGCAATTTCTTGAAGTCTTTTCTTTTCCGATCCGTTTCCTATAATGACTAGTTTTTTGCCATTCTTATTAAACGTTTCAACTAATAAATCGATTTTTTTATAGGGTGTTATCGCACCAAAACTAAGATAGTGTTCTTTTACTGTATTTACCATTATGTTTTTGGCAAATAATTCATCTGCAATTGGCGGATATACTACGTCTGACGCTCTGTTATAATAGGTTTTTATTCTTTGCGAAACATTAAAAGAGTTTGAAAGGTAATGATCTACATTGTTTACGGTCTTTTCATCCCATTTTCTGAGCCTTTCGAGTAAAAACCCGACAAGGGGTCTAGCATACTTCGGAACTGCTTGCAAATACATGTTTTTGTGACTCCAACAATACCGCATTGGTGAGTGCACATAACAGACATGAGTTGCGTCATTATGAATTTTAATTCCTTTTGCTGGACCCGACTCAGAGGAAATTATTAAGTCATAAGCTCCCTGCAACTTTAGCGATTTAACGGCCAAGGGATATAGTGGAAATATCTTTTGGTAGTGTTTTCTAAAAAATTTATTGTCAAGTGCAGAAGTAAATACTTGTTGTTGTTTTAAATGCGCTCCATAGCTTTCTTCATCATAAAAAAGGGTGTAGATATCTGCCTCAGGAAAAATTTTAAGTAACGATTCTATTACCTTTTCTCCACCTCTTCTTGTAATAAACCAATAATGAACTATGGCTACTTTCATTAACTTGTTCGCGCGTTTTTTGAATAAAAGATAAAAATAGAGTTAAAAAACGCATAAAACAAAACACCATCGTGTCTACTTAAAATATTTTCAGTTAAAAAACAAGTCGCTACAAGTACACTAAAAGCAAGATAGCCCATGATTTTTTGTCTATACGCATAACGCATACCAAAAAGAATGCTAAGTATAAAAATAAGACCTCCTATTACCCCAGAAGATAGAAAAATTTGCAGGTATTGATTATGTGCATTGTACTGTTTTATCTGATACACATTACTATCTATTTCTTCCTTATAACAGGTGTCCAGTTGATCATTTACATCTCCAATTCCATAACCAAAAAGCCATTTTTTTAGAATTAACTTCGATGAACAGAAATAAATACCGCCTCGAATGTGCTCACTTGTCATGGTTTCATGTTGCAAATGATAATCTCCTTTTGGCAATGAAAAATCAACTTTTTCTATGAGCTGTTTGTGGTTAAAGAAAATGAAGCATATCGCAACAATTACAATACTGACAAGTAGATACACTTTCTTTTTCTTATCTCTTATTTTATGAATTAGATAGGCAAACACCAAAAGAGAAGTCGTTACAAAAGGAAGTCTCGCACCAATAACAATCTGCCAAAACACAAAGTATGCAATTAAACTGCACACAAAGAACAATTTTATTTTATGAGCACGGAATGCTTTTGAAATTAAGATGAATATTCCGAATGCAATCCAAATGGCAAAATAAGTCCCGTGAACATTTGTGTATTTTTCAAAAGCCAATCGATACTCCCAGTTTGATAATGCTGAAGTTGTAAAACTTAAATATAAATGGTTCCAGAATAGAGTCAAGGCTAATGCTGCTATATATACCGATAAGACCATTCTTAATTTTTCTCTATTCACTTTGTGTTTCGTTAGGATGCCTATTGCTAAAGGAAACATCAATAAAGGTGCTGTTTTAACTACAAAGCCAAAAGCCTCTTCCTTGTTTTCACTACAAAGAACTCCTATAAGGTACATTAGAAAAACACTTGAGAACAAGAGCACTTTAACCACCGCTAACTTTGCGATCTTAAAATCCTTTTTTTTAATAAAAAGAACGACCGATAGTACAAAAAATAAAAGCATAGATATGCTTTGAACCGCTTTAGGAAAGAGTGGAAAAGCTGCAATTAAATACAAATTATAATCCCACAACGTATCAATTGAAAAAGTAGAAACAGCTCTTTTCATTGTTGCGAAAGTACTTTTATGTGTTCATGGGCAGATTTTTTCCAACAAAATTTTTTCATGTGTTCTAAGCCTTTCTCAACATATTGTTTTTGCAAACCAGTATCGGTGAGAAACTGCTCTAATTGAGAAGCTAGATCTTCTACGTTTAATGGGTCAAAATAACGAACAGCATGACCTCCTATTTCTGGTAAACTACCAGCATTTGAGCTTAAAACGGGTGTGCCAACAGCCATTGCTTCAATAAGAGGAAGCCCAAAACCTTCATACATAGACGGAAAAACTAAAAGTTCTGCATTCTTGTAAATAGATGGAACAAATTTATCTTTTACATAATCGGTGAAATAAACAGCCGATGTCAGGTTCATTGTATCAATGAATTCAAAAATATGTTTGTCTGGGGTAATAAATCCTGTTTTTTTACCCAAAACAACCAATTTCACTTCTCCTTGTAGTTGTTTGGTTAAAGAACTGTATGCCTTTAATAAAGTGATTAAATTTTTGTGAGGTTTTACATTCCCAACAAACAAGACATATCTAGTCGGAAGCTCTGTAATAAGGGGTTTACATGTTTTAAAATCTTCGGATACACCGCAATAAATCACCTTTATTTTAGACGGACTCTCATCTGTATATTTGAGAATTTCTTTCTTTGAAAAATTAGAAACTGTAATTATTTTTGAACTTCTTCTAAGTGCATTTTCATATAATATCCTTGAATATTTCTTCTTTAAGCGAGAAAGTGAAGTGATTTCTGATAAATGATTGACATCATGAATTGTGGTAATTCTATGCTTTGCTCTAATAGGTAATATAGGTGTATTAAAATGAGGAGCCCAAAAAACATCTGTCTTGGGAACTATAAAAGGTAATAATAGCTGCTCCTTCAATGAATACAAAGGGGCATTGAAATCTATTATCTGACAATTTGGACGTTTTGAATATCGATGTAACTTCGCTCGATTGCCTAACAACCTAACCGTAAAGACTTCAAGCACATATGGTAACAAATTTTTTAAATATGTCCCTATTCCTGAATCGTCAATCATTCTAGCGTCAATAGTCAATGTCATTTCACTCATGTAACTCTTGTTTTGATCCTAAAGAAATCAGTATTCCGAATAACACCCAAGGGTATAAAAAATACAATTGTACGCCGAACATAAAAAAACACAAGAATATAAAAAGGAATTTTTCTAACCCCTGATTCAAAGGTCTTATTTTTCTATAAAAACGATACACGATATACATAAAAGCAAAAAAAACAAAGAATCCTCCATCCACCAACAACTGCATTAATCCGCCAAAACCATGGGCATCTGTCTCACCGCTCGGACTTCTGGGAATAACCCCTAAATATTCAGGATTATTTCTCATGATAGGATAATTACCTAATCCAATTCCCATTGCAGGATAGTCTTTAATCATTTCTGGAAAGATATAAACTCCCGCAATTCTACCCATAATTAAATTAATATCTGTGGGTCTTTCTGCTATTTCTCTTTTTATATTATTGATATCAGAAATATAATGTTTCGCTAATTTAGATAAAACAAATGATAAAAATAGCCCCCCAATAATTAATACGATAATATTTAACTCTCTGAGGCTTTTATAAATTTTTCGATAATAGTGTATTGCAAACCAAATAAGCACTAACATAAATCCAGCTTTCGAATCGGCAAGAAAAACGATGACCAATACAATAATTGTTCTCGTTAGAAAGTGATACTTGTTCGTATAGAAAAAGGATAAACAAAAGGTAAATGCCAACATTAAACCATAGGGTCCGCCTTCTCCAAACCACCCTCTTAATCTATCTCCCCAGTACACCATGCGTGTTTCTGCTATAAAGTCTGACATGTATAATATATAGATAACCACATTGACCATTAATATGATAAATGAAAAGTCATACATATATTTTATATACTGTTGTATATCTTCTTTGGATTTACCTTTAAAAAATAAATAAACCAATGCTGTTAAATTGACACATGAAATCAATTCTAAAAATCTACCTATTGAAATTACATAAGGTGTTTTTAAAACAGAAACGTTTTCTAACAAATAAAAGCTTCTAGAGTAGTTCAAGCATATAGTAATTATAAACCAGGCTATAAATAGCGCAAGAAGCATTAGAATCCATTTATTAATCTTTTTTACATAAAGAAAAGGAGTTAATAGAAGCAATGCAATTTCAGATGCTTTGATAACATCAATCTTCAATTCTGTGAATTGAACACAAAAAACAACAAATAAAACAAAGATCAGGTTCTTCACAATAAACAAGCTGTTTTTTTTGGTGGTCATGCTTCAATATAATTAATGTTTGAAAAAAGGTATGTATACCGCTAGAATCTTCATGTCTTTTTTAATATAGATGACCGCTAATGTATTTGTTAAAAGAATAGAAAAACCAGTAGCAATAGAGGCACCAGTAATGCCATAATTAGGAATCAATAATAGATTCAATGCTATGTTTATTCCAGCAGAAATCATCGTTATTTTACCGAAGACCTTCTGTTTCCCTGTCATATTCAAAATTAAATCAACGAAACCAGAAATAGCATATAAAAACTGACAAGCAGAGAGTATGATTAAAGCATACAAACCCTTTAAATACTCAGGACCGAAAAACAGTAATAATTGCTCAGAAAAAATGAGCATACAAACAAAAATAGGTGCGGTAATAAAAAAAATTAATTTGACCCCTTTTCGTATTACATCCTTTATTTCATCTTTCTTCCCTTCAGAAAATAAACGACCAATTTTAGGCCCTAAAATAGTTCCTAAAACAATAAGAAAAATGGTGTTCAATGTGGAAATCTGCACTACAACCCTGTAGATTCCTACATTTTCACTGACATCGAAAAAAGCCAACATCAAAGTATCTAATGAAAAAATAATATAAATCATCGATGAACTAAGCATCATAGGATAGCTTAGAGCGAGTAACTTCTTTACTGGAAAATCAACGGTGTTATTCGTTTTTTTAATTGGAAACACCTTAAAAAGAGAGTATCCTGTAGCAATTAGTACACTCAATAGAAAACATACGACTAGATACATTTCATTTGATGAAAAATAATGAAAGCAAATAAATAGACCAATAAGAAAAATAAAATTATTAAAAAATGAGCTGATAAAAGAAAATAACACAACCCTCTTTTGCCCCTTAAATAAGTTGCTATTATAATTTAAAAATACCGAGACGATTACTATTAATGGGAAAAATGTAAAATAGTGCTCTAATTTTTGATCATCAAAAACATGAAGAGAAATTTCTCTTTTGAAATAAAAGATAAAAAATGACACTAGTAAAGAAGAACAGAATAAAATACGATACGATTTTTGCACAAAATTACTCTTAAATTTTCCGCTCACATAATGATTCGTATCTGAACCTAATTTTATTGCAAGCGTATTTAAACCCAGTGTAGTAAGAATAATTAAAATAAGTAGTAATGACTTTAGTATTGAAAACCTCCCATAGGCCTCTGCACCATAGTACTTCGAAATTACAATCGCTAAAACATATACAATTAGTAAGTTCAACCCATAAAAAATAAAATTGATAGATCCTCCTTTAATCAGGTCAACTATGTGATGGTCTTTTTTATTCATTCCTTTTTTAATAGTCTAATTTCGTTCAAGGAAAACTCTAACTTTTACAACAATAAGCAATTGCTTGAATGAACTTTATGAAACAAGCATAGTGAAGATCAAATACTCTATTTTAATAACATGAATAAAATGAGACTATTCCTCTAGAAATTCTAATTAAAAAAACACTAACTATCTTGATAATTACTTAAATACACATTGAGCTGCCTCAATAAAAGAAATAGAACCATTAAAGCAAAAGCAGCTGCTGCTGCCAAAAAGCCATAATTCTCATCTACTGATTTTATCTCATATCCAATGGGCTGAAAACTTGAAATAACATTCAGGACTTCTGAGTTCTCTGTTCGCTCTTTGGTAATGATTTTCAAATCCGCATTAATTTCTCTATTGGCTTCAAACAAATCGATTTCTTTGGTGGTCTTTTTGCTATCTCCAAGATCTATTGTTGTACCAGACATCTGTTTTTTTGACTCTTCTAACAATACTTTAATATATACATTACGTAAAGAGTCTACTTGAGAAAGATTTTGTCTTAATAATGAATCTGTTCTATTTAAGTTTTCATTTGTTAACTTTTTAACCTTGTTAAAAAATGCATTCTTCACAATAGAAGAAACAATCACCTCATCTAATTTAGAAAACAAATCTTTTTTAGAAGCAACCACATGAATATTGTGTACTGAATAATCAAAATCTGTAAATGTTGTCTTAAAATTATCAAACGAATAACTTTTTGCAGTTAAGGTATCTACTGATAATAACAGCTCATCATACGAAGTCAATAGATCATTGCCATTTCTTAGCGGATAAATTTCAAACTTCTTTAATGTAGAAGCCTCTTTCACCGTTATTTCAAATACCTTAGACAAATACAGCGTATCTTTCTGCTTGACCAAATCATTGTAGTAATTTACATTATTATACAGTTGTCTTGCACTTTCATAATTGGGTTGTACTTGCATATCAGCACCATAAGTCACTCCCTCTTTATATTCTAAAAAGCCTCCCAAAACAGCACCAATAACTATGGAAACCCCCAATTTTTTTGCGTTGTTTTTTAAAAACAATAATAGCAAAATAAAAAAATGAAAAATGGTTTTAAAAATTTTACCTACAAACGCAAATAGGTTCGAAAAACCCTTTCCAATAATTGTAAATAATGCGCCCAATTCTATTTCTTCATCTTTAGACTGTGATTCTTTTGTCATTGTTCCTTTGTTTGGTTAAGCTCTCTAATTTAAAAAATTTGCTCTAGTATTTTTTGTGTAATGGCATAGGTTGGAGTAACTCCAGACATTCCGAGTCCACCAGAAGCCAATGTAGCTCCTGTTTCTAAGGGGTTGTCTGAAGCATAATATGCATAACGGACTTTTACATTTTCAGAAATATTTCCTCTAATTTTAGAAGCGGCCTGTATGGCTTTTTGATAATGAGCTCCTTCCATTTCTAATCCAATTACGTTCCAAGTAGAATCGTGGAAAAATTCTAGAATATCTTTATTTTGAAGAGACGTCCCTAATACAGAAATCATAGCACCATCAAAAGATTGTACTCCAAAACCTTCTAAATCTTCTCTCGACAGTTCATTTTTAAAAGGATAATTGTCTGCTGTTCCTTCAAAAATATGTGAAGAAGGAATCATAATATCTCCTTTACCCCCCTCTAAAATTCCTGCTTTCCCCATAATTGAAACTGACTCCACATTTAAATGAGTTGTTGTATCATTTTCTTTGTATGGTTTCAACAATTCATCCATCGTTTCGTAGGCTTGCTCACCAAATGCGTAATCCATTACAATAATTACAGGGTGTGCTCCTTCCGAATGCACTTTGGTAAAAGAAGTGGTATTAAAAGCGATTTTTTCGGTATCAATTACTTGAACATTGATATTGGTCCCCGAAGTATCTTTTATATAAATCAATCCATTTTTAGAAGCATAATTCTTTACTTTACCTTGTAAATCTTTACTATTGCTATCACTCAGCAATTCAAACAACTTAAACCCATCGTTCTTACTTGCTTCATTAGGGATAGCTCCGGTCGCATAAATTGAATTCATTACACTGTGCATGTTTGCACTAATAATATGAATTGGTCTTTGCAACAAGCCATTCTCTTTTAAAATTTGCTTGATATTGTTGGCCCAAACTTCTCCATAAATATGCTGCCCTATTTGTTCGTTTAAAACAGAACTAAACGTAACGACTCTCTTTTTATTTTCTAAGGCTTCATTAATCGCCAATTGTCCTAACCAATAAATTAACTGAAAAAATCTATCTGGGTTTTTCTCCGTAGCAAACGTGTTGTAAATGTCAGATACTTCTTGGTAGGTTCTTCCCAAAATTGTTCCTAAATGCGCAATTGTAACCTCTCTTTCCTCTTTTGTTATAGACTTGTCATACACAACAATATCTCTCAATGTACTCCATTCTCTAGTACAATCAGTGCCTTTATTAATCAGTACCTTATCTTTAATCTTATGAGATTCGATAAACAAAAAAGTCAAATGAGTTAAAATATCATAGATTTCAGATCTTCCTCGCGTAATTTCAATGTTCATTTGATCTTTGTCTATGCGATAGCAATTTCTTCTTCTCTTAGGAGGAATAATCGTTTCAAAATGAGAGTTTTTATATCCTTCATCGGCCGTTAAGTTGATAAATTGACATTCTTCTATACCCTCTGGCAAACGTTCTATGATATATATAAGTCCGTTTAATTCTACCTTATCATCAGCTATTGAACCATAAATCTCAGGTCTTAATTGCAATAATGACTTTCTCAAGGCTTCTCCAGAAACACCCATAGGTTTGTAAAAACCTCTACTAAATAAGTGACGCATAGAAATATATAATCTTTCTATTGCTCCTGTAGACTCTTGTGCTCTCGTTCTTTCTTTCATATGATACTCTCTCTTTTTTGATAATTCAAATATACTCTTTTTAATGGCTTACTTTTTAACAGATAAAACCTGAGTATATTTTGTGTTGTTTTTTAATAAGTTTACCGCTTCTTGTATGGTCTTATCAGCAGTTATTTTATTTTGATAAACCCCTTCTTGATAATAATATTGATCTAAGATAAGTTGCGTCAAGACATCTTTAATATGGTCTTTGTCTTCAACTATTGCTTTTATTTTTTCTGTTTCTAATGTTTGCATCAACGTTGAGTACTCCTTACTAATTTTTTTGTTTTGAGCGCTGTTTAACTTCTCATATGCCTTTTTAAATGAAACTTCTTGCAGTGATAAAAAGGAGTTTTCTTTCTGTACAAAATTTCGGAACTGCTTAAAGTCTTCATTTGAAAAACGAAATGTCTCAGCAGGTGAAATTTCCGAGTTTTTATACTTATAATCAAAGACATAGTTGAAAATAGCTTTAGAACCTAATAATGCCTTGGTTTCTTCTGTTAAGACCTCTTTTTCAGTAATAATATCTGGAATTATTCCGCCTCCATCAAAAACACTTCGTCCCTTTTCAGTGGTAAATTCATTCTTTCCCCGATCTGAAAACTTTGGAACGATTCCAGTTTCAGGGTCTCTATTGGCATAATCCAATTCTTGAATGCAACGTCCACTTGGTGTATAATATTTAGAGATGGTTACTTTCAGTTGGGTTCCATAACTCAATTTCCTATAACGCTGAACCAATCCTTTACCAAAAGAGCGTTTGCCCATGACAACAGCTCTGTCATAATCTTGCAAAGCACCTGTAACAATTTCTGATGCTGATGCAGATCGCCCGTTAATTAAAACAACAATTGGCATCTCTACATCTAAGGGCTCCTTTCGCGACAAGTAGGTATTGCTCCACTTTTTAACCTTTGCCTTTGTTGTGGTTATTACTTTTCCTTTCGGCAAAAAGAAGTTAGAAATTTGTATGGCTTCTCCTAACAAACCTCCAGGATTTGATCTTAAATCTAAGATGAGGTTCTTCATCCCTTGCTCCTTTAAACGTTGAAAAGCTTTTTTTACTTCTGAAGATGCCTTTGCGTTGAATCTTGTCAATACAATATAGCCCGTATCTTCATTAATTTTTTGATAAAAAGGAACTGGATTCACTTCAATTTTTTCTCTTTTTAAATCGAACTGTATGATTTTTCCTCGCCGCTCTACTTCTAAAGAAATAGTACTTTTTGGCACTCCTAATAGCAACCCTGAAACTGCTTCTTTTTTTAAACCTTCTAAAACCTGACGATCAATTTTAGTGATAAGATCTCCCGGTTTCAAGCCTGCTTTGTCGGCTGCATAACCTTTATATACTCTAGCAATTAATGGATTATTGTCCGTGTAATTTATAGATGCACCAATACCGCCATACGCTCCTTCTCTTCGTATCTTGGCGGTTTCAACATCCTGTTCGTTAAAATATTTTGTGTAAGGATCTAAGTCATTTAAGGTATTTTTCAGTGCACTTGCTGTTAATGCTGCAGGGTTAATTTCATTCACATAGTACATATTCAATTCTTTGAACAATGTCGTATAAATTTCTAGTTGTTTTGCGATTTCAAAAAACTTAGATTGGAATGAAAACGAAACAAAAACAACCCCCAAACCAAGGAGTAAAACCGAGATACTTTTAATACGTTTTTTCATTTTTATTGATGTATTTTTTCAATGAACGCCTGCAATAGTTTTTCCATTTTAAGTCCTACTTCATCATAGCTAGGCTCATCTTTTCCTATATAAGAAATCATAAAAACATAGGGAGTATCGACGGCATCATACACAAGCTCCTTTCGCTTTCTGTAAGTTTCTCGAAGCAAACGTTTAATCCTATTTCTACTGACTGCTTTTTTAAAATTTCTTTTAGGCACAGAAAAACCCGCTTGTACAGGGTACTTAGAGCCATGCTCTGCTCTTAGAAACACCATTCTTAGCGGAAATTTCTTGACTGAATCTCCTTCTTTATATAATTTCCCGAATAGGGTTTTACTTTTTAAACGCTCTGCTTTGCCTAAAGTATGCTTCATTATTACAAACTTACATAATTAGAGTTGCATTATAGAACATATCGGTGATTATTGAGAAGGTCTTCTTCAAAAAACAAAGTATCACAAGCGTGCCCTCTGTAACTGAAAAGATTCTTCGCCTGTGCAATGAAAAGATAAAAAATTCTAAGAATAGCATCGTGTTTCATTTAGTATTCTTTAAATTTGATGCACTTACAAAATTTCTAACACCATGAAACCAGATTTATTTCAAGCGCCAGACTATTATCAAATTGATGATTTACTCAATGATGAACACAAGTTAGTTCGAGAAGCATCTAGAGAATGGGTAAAAAGGGAAGTCTCTCCAATTATTGAAGACTATGCCCAAAAAGGAGAGTTCCCAAAACAAATTATAAACGGACTGGCAGATATAGGTGCTTTTGGTCCCTATATTCCAGAAAAATATGGAGGTGCAGGATTGGATCAAATATCATATGGTCTTATTATGCAAGAAATTGAGCGTGGAGATTCTGGTGTGAGATCTACTGCTTCAGTGCAATCTTCATTAGTCATGTATCCTATTTGGAAATATGGAAATGAAGCTCAACGAAATAAGTATTTACCCAAATTAGCATCTGGTGAATGGATTGGATGTTTTGGATTAACAGAACCAAATCATGGATCAAATCCGAGCGGAATGGAAACGAAATTTAAAGATATGGGAGATCATTATCTTTTGAATGGGGCTAAAATGTGGATTTCCAATGCTCCTATAGCGCAAGTGGCTGTTGTTTGGGCAAAAAATGAAGAAGGTAGAATACACGGCTTGGTAGTAGAACGCGGAATGGAAGGGTTTTCAACACCAGAAACACATAATAAATGGTCTTTAAGAGCTTCTTCTACTGGAGAATTAATTTTTGACAATGTAAAGATCCCTAAAGAAAACCTATTGCCTAATAAATCTGGATTAGGTGCGCCGTTAGGCTGTTTAGATTCAGCTCGTTACGGAATTGCTTGGGGAGCTATAGGCGCAGCTATGGACTGCTACGATACTGCGTTGCGTTATGCCAAGGAACGCGAACAATTTGGCAAACCAATTGGACAATTTCAATTGCAACAAAAAAAATTAGCCGAAATGATTACGGAAATTACCAAAGCACAATTATTAACTTGGCGTTTAGGGGTATTGCGTAACGAAGATAGAGCAACTTCTGCTCAAATATCTATGGCAAAAAGAAACAATGTAGACATGGCCATAAACATTGCTCGAGAAGCAAGACAGATATTAGGAGGGATGGGAATTACTGGCGAATACTCAATTATGCGCCATTCTATGAATTTAGAAAGTGTGATTACCTATGAAGGGACACATGATATACATTTACTCATAACAGGGCTAGATATTACAGGTTTCAACGCCTTCAAGTAGCCCTTGAATCAGAACAATTTCTTGAGTAAAAGAATAAAAAATTAAGAAGCTTTTTGCAATACTAAATTTGGGCATCTCTTACAATTGATGCCCTTTTTTTTGTATTTGTTACAACAGACCTTTTTAGCCTTAATACAATTCGTAGCGCAATTGCTTTCACTCATTTTTGGGGAAAGTACTGATGTGATCGTTGCTTTTTCTGAATAAAAAATAATCATATACTGAATTATAGTGCAAAAGTAAGTATTTATTTAGAACAAATAAGAATAAAATATAATCCTTTATCAATTTCTGAGCTAGCAGGAGATTGTACTTTGTAAAAAGGATGTTATTTTAGAATGATTTCTATCAAAAAACACGGTATTCCTTTGAGGAAATATAGAAATATACATAAAAATACAATCAATTTAATAAAAATGAATTTTTCACCACTTTTATATATAAAACGCAAGCACTAGTTCATTGTAAATGATCCTTTTATATATTTTTTAAACATATTTAAAACTCAAATATACACTATCAACAGACAATGTAGCCC
Source organism: Polaribacter sp. (assembly GCA_042094215.1). Taxonomy (GTDB): domain Bacteria; phylum Bacteroidota; class Bacteroidia; order Flavobacteriales; family Flavobacteriaceae; genus Polaribacter. Next base: position 16,844 of record JBELDQ010000001.1, read on the forward strand.
TTAATAGAGCCAAGCATAAAATGAATGTCTTTCTTGCACATACCTCTTTGCGATATGCATTGCTCAAAGGAATTTCAGCGCTCATCAAATAGTCAAAACCTTTATTCTTCTTAAAAACACTATGAACAAGCAGAAAAACTTTATTTCATAAGAATTGTGAGCCAGGTTTCTTTTTTGTATTTTGAATACCACCCAAAACTGTGAAGCTAGTGCAACTCTGTAAAAACACACAAAACACATGCTACTTTTCCTCTGTAAATGAAATTCCAGCAACTGTTTGGGAGGAACTCCAATGCGGATCAAATGCGTATTTTCATCCAAAGTATTTGAACTCTCTAGAAAAAAACAACCTTCATATCTCTTTTGCATATGTCGTTTTGTTAGATCACCAAAAAAAAGCAATTGCCTTTGCGAGCATTCAAATCGTGAATTTTCAATTCAATGGAATAGAAAAATCGATGAACAAAAGCTTTCATAACTTAAAAAATATTGGCAAAAGAATAGGGCTTGTTTCCAAACTAACACCGATTAGACTATTGGTATGTGGTAATATTTTTGTGAGTGGAGAGCACGGTATATTTATCTCCGAAAATGAAGATAAACAGCTCGTAATTAAAAAGTTAGCCAAAGCCATTTCTCATTTATCAAAAGCTAATAAAATACTTACCAAAGACATCTCTATATACCTAATTAAAGATTTTATAAAGGAATCTCTTCGTATAACTGACGAATTGCACGACTTGAACTATTATTCATTTCACGTAGAACCAAATATGGTTTTACAACTAGACAAAAATTGGCATACATTTCAAGATTATTTAGATGCAATGAAAACAAAGTTTAGAATAAAAGCTAAACGCGCTTTAAAACTTAGCACTGACATCGTTGTTAAAGAAACATCAAGAGAAAATATTAAAACGATGCTGCCTGAAATTTCGAAGCTTTATAAAAAAGTATCCGCAAAAGCCGATTTCAATCTAGGTGAACTTAACCCAGAAACCTATAGTTCTTTAAAAAAAGAATTTGGTGAGAAGTACATTTTTAAAACCTATTGGTATCAAGATACAATTGTTGGTTTTATGTCGGGTATTATAAATATCGATTCTTTAGATGCTCATTTTGTAGGGATTGATTATGAGCTAAATAAAAACCTAGCAATTTATCAAAAAATGCTATATGATTATGTAGAAATCGGCATCGTAAACAACTTAAAACGAATTAATTTTGGAAGAACCGCAGGAGAGATTAAAAGCTCAATTGGTGCTGTTCCTGAAGAGTTGACTTGTTACATAAGACATAAAAAATCGATTACAAACAGATTTATCAAACCATTTTTAAATTATATAGAACCAAAGCCTTTTGCGCAGAAAAAACCCTTTAAACTAAAAGTGTAACAAGTTAAATCTAATTATATTTGTTCAAAAAATTCTATAAACATGCAATCTATTGAAGATTTGATAAAAGTTCTTGATCTTGAACAAAAAAACGAAAATGAATTTATTGGAATTAGCAAAACAATTGGTAGTCCAAACGTTTTTGGCGGACAAGTTTTGGCACAAGCATTAAGTGCAGCAAATAAAAGCATTTTGAATCACAGAGTGCTGCACTCATTACATGCCTACTTTTTAGAAGCTGGTAATTTAGAGACACCTATTACATATTTGGTGAATGTTATGAGAGATGGTGGCAGCTTTTCTACAAGAAGAGTTACCGCCAAACAAGGAGAAAAAACCATCTTTATTTTGGCTGCATCTTTTCATAAAGAAGAAAAAGGATATGAACACCAAGTAAAGTTTGACAGCAACATTAAACAACCGGAAGAATTATTAAGTTGGGAAGATATACTCCAGCAGTTTGGAGAGTTCCTTCCAAAAAAAATGAAGTATTTTTTAGGAATAGAAAGACCCATAGCGTTTAAGCCAACTTTTATACTAAATCCTCTAGATCAAAAAGACTTACCGCCTTTTTCTGATGTCTGGTTCAAGGTAAAAGGCAACACGACTCATGTTGACAGCGCTTTAAAACAACAAATTTTAACCTATATCTCGGATTATAATATTCTGAATGCTACGTTATACCCTAATGCAAGTACTGCTAATTTTGGCAATACGCAAATGGCGAGCTTAGATCATTCTATGTGGTTTTTTAGAGATTTTGATCTAGACGATTGGATGCTGTATAAAACAGAATCTCCCAATGCATTTGGGGGAAGAGGATTTGCAAGAGGAAATATCTATTCTAGAAACGGAGAACTCATTGCTTCTGTAGCACAAGAAGGATTAATGAGACCAATTAAAACATCATAATATGAACGCATATATCTACGTATTATCAATTAATGGATTGTTATTTTTCTTTAGCATTGTCTTCTATTTCTTTCCTCCGAATAAAATTAATAACTTCTATGGCTACAGAACTAAACTTTCCATGTTAAATACTGACATTTGGAACTTTGCTAACAAGCAATTTAACAAAGCTTTTGTTACATACGCTTTCATAGGTTGTCTCGCAGCAATAGTCCTACAAACAATAAGTACTAGCCAACTCACTTGGCAACCGATGATTATCTTACTATGTTCACTTGGAGCTACTATTTTAACAACAGAACAACATCTTTCTCAAAATTTTGATAAAGAAGGAAAAAGAAAAAAACTTAAAAAGTAGCCTGAATTGAAACTGAAAAGTTTCTCCCTGGAGAAGAGATTCCAGAAGCAAACTCTTTATAGTGCTCATCAAACAGGTTGGTAACCGCTGCTTGAAACGTGAAGTTTTCGCTTAAAGAATACCTTGTATTTACTCCAAAAGTCATCCAACTCGGCGATCCATAATAGGTATCAATCGCTGTTGTTGCATTCGCATTAACAATAGGAGTTTGCACATGATTATCTATTCCCTCTGAAATATTATAACTTGCAATGTCTTTTTTTGCATTAAACCTATAGCTCGCTGTAAGCGCTAATTTATTTTTGTGATAGCTTACCTCAAAAGCCCCAAATAAGGGAGGAATTGACGACATAGGCTCATCTGTATCTATGCTTCTTCCCTTTGTGTAGGTAATAAAACCAGCTGTTTTCCAATTCTGATTTAGCCAACCAAAATAATTTGCTGTAAATCCTTTGATATAGGCTGTCGATTTATTTACATTTCTCACGACATCTCCTAATTCTCCGCTATACATCACTGTCGTTCCATCAGCTTCTCTGGTAATATAGTCACGTAAAAGTGTATAATACATTCTAAAACCAAGACTAAAGGTTTTGTCATTAAAAAATTTCTGAGCACCTACTTCACCACTATATGCGAACTCAGGTTTTAATCCTATATTGGGCAAGGTAACCACACCATTCTTCTCTCTAATTTTTCCTATATCATCTATATTTGGAGATCTAAAACCAGAAGAGAGAACACTTGTAATTTTCCAATCTCTCGTTGGCTTATATACGTATCCCATTGTAAAGGTAAGTGCTAAATTCTTTAAGATAATCTCATCTTGCTCTAAAGCGATAAAAGACTCATCTAACCACAAAGCGTTTAAATAGGTATGTGTCAATCTCAAACCTGTATTTAATGTAGACTTCTCATTTAAATCTTGTCTATAGTCTGTATAAACTGCCCCAGATATATAACTACTTCCTTTATCGGGAAAACGAGACTGAATATTAAATATCCCATCAAAACCAAGAACTTTACCATCAGAAACTAGAATAGTTCTACCTTCCGGCATCGACAGAACGTCATTATACGAAAATTCAAAACCGTACGACAAATTTCTATTCTCAGTAGTTGTTAAAGGCACTGTGAAATCGCCATTTAAACTAAAAACGTCAACTTCTTCATTTCTAAAATACGTCTCTAAACTTCCAAACTTTCTTTGAACTCTAGATTCTTTAATGTTTTGATAAGCAAATGTAAAGGTCCCTTTATCTAACCATTTCTTTTCTGGATTGATTGACAGTTGTGTCGACCCCATAAACCTGTGTTGTGGGCCATAATACCATTCAGCAAATTTTAAGCTCCCCGATTTCAACTCCGATAGTTTATCAAATCTTGGAATATTTGAAGACGTAGAGTATTGAAGATTCACATACATGTTTGTCTTTTTAGAGAGCGGTATGTAAAACTTCTGAAGTACATCTGTTTGATCATACCCTGTGTTTCTCTGAATTGTAGGATCTGAATTGACGGTTGGATTCTCGAAATAATCACCTCCATTATTTTGAGAATAGTTGGGTACCAATCCCCACTCAGAAAAACCATGAGAACGATTTTTACCCATTTGTAAATCGCCAAAAGAACTATAAGAAATACTCGTGTAAGAAGCCCATTTTTTAAAACGTAACTCAGCAGAAGCACTTGTTGTTATCTCTTGATTAACGGTTCCAAACCTAGAAAAGAAACCACTTTTAACAGTTTCTTTTTCTGCTGTTTTGGGTGTTTTTGTGTAGTAGTGAATCACCCCACCTAAAGCATCAGACCCATAGAGAACAGAAGACGGTCCAAATACAATTTCAGTTCTTTCTAGTTGTGTCGGAGAGACAGTTATTGAGTTTTGCAAATGCCCTTTTCTGTAAATTGCATTGTTCATTCGAACCCCGTCTACCACTAATAAAACTCTATTAGACTCCATGCCTCTTAAAACAGGGCTTCCTCCTCCAAATTGTGATTTCTGAACTTTTATTCCTGGAACAGTAGCCAATAAATCTGCCGTTGTCTGCGGAGATTCTTTAAAAATATCTTCCTTTGTCAGTGCTATAGTCTGCTCAGCAATACGTCTATAATTTTCCTTATTTCTAAAAACCGACAAGACAATCTCATCTAATCGAGCGGTTTTCTTAAGCAATAAAACACGATATCCTTTTTGGTGTAATTTAGCTTTTGATGTCTCATAGTCTGCGAAAGACACATGGGATATCATGATTCTGTCTGAGGTTGAAAATGCCGAAATATTCGCATGACCTTTGGCATCTGTAATCACCGAAATACGCAAATCTGTTGTGTAAATTGCGGCACCTTCTATAGGGAATCCTTTTTCACTATCTACAACAGTAATTGTTTGCCCAAAAACAGGGATACTAAATATCGCTAACCATAGCAAGGCTATTCTCTTCATTAACTAAATACTTTTTCTAAAACATCGAGAGATTTAGGTTTCCTAAACCCTTCCAAATGCAATTCAAAATAACGAATTATTATTCCTAATACTCGCTGTCTTTCTGTTTTGTTAAATTCTATTAACTCTATACTATCAAAAGTTGTGCCCAATAACTTTTTAAACTGATAAAGATCATTGCCCGATACAACTTCTTTCTCTAAAGATACGGATGTAAAAACACCATCAACTAGATTAAAATATTTAGAATTAATCGCAGAAAAATCAGGATAAAACCCTAAGTACTTCGACAAATTTAACATAAATAATAAATGGAAGTTCGATATTTTATCGTGCGTATCCAACCAAATCAAGGAAGTTTCAATGAATGAAAATAACGCTGTATTTTCCTCTTCTTCTTGAATAGAACTCGTGAGTATTTCAGCTAAAAAAAGAACAATACTTTGCTTAAAAATAGTGTTATAAATACTCTTGTATGGATGTAGGATCTGTACCTCTTTTAGGCTGTTTAAATTTCCTTTATTATTATGATTTGCTTCTATTTTTAATTGTGTGAGTGGTTGAAAATAGGCGGCTTTAATTTTTCCTTTCTTCGCCTTCAGAACTCCGCGTATCAAATAGGTTTTGACCCCTTCATCTAGGGTCAAACATCGCACAATTAAACTTGTATCTCCATATTTTAATGAGTTTAAAACAATTGCTTTTGTGTTTACCTGAGCCATAATTAATTGATAATGGCAATTTTCGTAGAACTCGTTTCGGTTGCATCATCATTTGTGAGTAAAACAATATAAATTCCCGAAGCGACCTTTTTACCTGCTAGGTTGGCTTTATTCCAAACAACCTTCCCTCCCTGCAATTGTTCACCTTCTACAACATTTGTTTCGTACACTAAATTCCCTGAAACATCTAAGATTTTTACATTCGTTCCTTTGGGCAGATGTTCTCCGTTTTTTCCATCAATAGTAATCGTTTGGTGATTTCTCAATGCTGGATTGGGATACGCATACACCTCTCCCAATTCACTCCCAAAACTAGCGACTTTGCTATCATAAGCCACCACGCCTTTATCTGTTGCAAAGAATACCTTGCCTGTCGCTGAATCAACACTTATATGTTGTATTTTATTTGATGGTAAAGGAGAATTGTCTTTATTAAAACTACCCAAGGTATTCTGACCATTGGGATTCGTATACAACACACCTCCATTATCAGTTCCAAACCATTTATTATCTGCTCCATCTATCGCAATTGTATTAATTGTTTGGTTTCCTAGAAGCTTTTTAGGAATACCATCGTCTAAAATAATAACGGGTTCTGCATCGTAAATAGTCGCATCAAAAAATCCACTTGCATTGCTATAAATTGCCAAACCAGCTTGGGTTCCTATCCAGACCCTATTTGAATTATCAATGGCAATAGTTCTCACATTTGGGTGTGGAAGACTTCCTTTTGTAGGAGCTGTTGTTAACGCTCTTTTTTGATCTCCGTTTTCATTGTACACATAGACACCATTTCTTCTTGTACCAATCCACAAACTATTTAACCTGTCAATCTGAACCGTATTTACCTCTTCAGCTGAATTGGTCTGTAAACCTCTTAAATCAATCGTTTTCCAAGCACCTTCTGCCGAGAATTTTTTTAGTTTAAAAGCCCCTAAAGCATCTGTGACCCATAAGTTTCCTTGACTGTCAAAAACAGTGCCATTGATTCGCGTTGTTATTCGATTAGAATTGCTAGGAAAATAATCTTCTAACGGACTATTTTGAGAATTATAAAATTGAAATATTTCATCATCTACAACCTCTAACAAACCTCCTCCCGATAATATATTTCCGGAATTCGTATCTGCAAAAGAACTTATAAAAACTCTGTTATCGTGATCAGGATCTATGGTAACACTGACCAAATCAACTACTGGAAATGCGGATGTAAAAGGAGTGTTTATCCAATCTACCCCATTAAAATGACTAAACCCTTTTAGATTTCCCACAGGCACATAAGCAGCTGTATAACCTCCGTAAACAAACCAAATATTGTTGCGAAAAGAAGCCATTGAAAAAACACCATTAGACAGAGGTCCGTTTGGATGTATCTCTGTAAAAATCTGAGTGGTTAACGGGGTTTGAAGTATGCCGTATTCTTTGGTATTTAAGTACACTTTGTTGTCATGAACTAAAGCAGAATTTAAGCTGTAATTGTATGCTAACGTGGTAAAACTTTTAAAGGCTTCCGTCCATGAATTTGTATAAACATAGGCGGTTTTTTCTGTAGTTACAGTGATATATTCTAGCTCACTTTTTAAACTTAATACCGCTGAGGGTAGGGTTTTTTCTAAAACTAAATTTGTCTCATTCAATTTATAAATTTTATTCGCTGTAGACGCATAAATACCTCCATTAAAATGTGTAATATTTGAAAAATCACCAGCAAAAATCAATTCCCAATTATTAAAATCAATCAAATTAGCATCCAACAAACTTGCTTTATAAATACCATTCTTAGTAGCTGCAAAGATGTCATCATTTAGAATCAATGTTTGATTAATTTGAACGGCTGACGATGAAGCTCCGATAAAATAGGTGTCTCCAAACTCTAACTTATCTATATTGTATGCTACAATTGCAAAAGGAGTCGAAATATATAGGGTGTTTCCATACTCAGAAATATGACGAATTCGCTTGTCTCCTGATTGATTAAAATTTACGATATCTGCAGAAATATGAATCGATTTATCTTCTTTTAAGACCTCTATCAAGCCTGTTTCATAACCAATAACCAAACGTTCACTTGAAGAGTGAAAACACATAGCAGAAGTCGTTTCTCCAGACAAACCATTTACAGAAGAAATCTTATCTATCTCATTATTCAAAAGATTGTAGGTGAAAATTGCATTATCGGACAATGCAACTACATCTGTATTTGTAATGACAACATCTTTTACATTATTATACGAATAAAAATCTTCCCACGAATCACTATAATCTGTTTGCGAAAACACGACGCATAGAGGCATAAAAAAGAATAAAAACAAGGTGTTTTTCTTCATAGTTTCAAAATAAATTGATGATTCAAAGATATTTAATAATTGTAACAATAACGATAAAAAACAATACATTAGTACAAAATATTAAAGCCACTTCATGAGCCTAGAAATTGAACGTAAGTTTTTAGTAAAAAACGAATCTTTTAAGCAAGAAGCTTTTAAAAAAAGCTATATAAAACAAGGGTTTCTAAGCTCTCACAAAGAGAGAACAGTTCGGGTTAGAATTATTGATGAGACTGCTTTTATAACCGTAAAAGGGAAATCTAATACTACTGGAACAACTCGCTTTGAATGGGAAAAAGAAATCACTGTAGAGGAAGCAAAAGACCTACTGCTTCTGTCAGAAGAAACATGCATAGAAAAGCATCGTTTTTATGTAAAAAGTGAGCAACACATTTTTGAAATAGATACTTTTTTAGGCGCCAACTTAGGTCTTACCATTGCGGAAGTAGAATTAAACTCAGAAGATGAAATTTTCACAAAACCATCATGGATAGATACAGAGGTAACGGGAGAAGTCAAATACTACAATTCTTCATTGAGTAAGCATCCATTTCAATTATGGACATAGAAAATTACGCTCAAACTACATCTAAAAGTTAACAATAAAAATAAATAGAAATAAAATGAGAAATACTCCCTAAGAGCACAAAAACGTGAAATATAGCATGGTTATAAGGAATCTTTTTGATGGAGTATAGCAGAGCTCCAACAGTATAAAAAACACCGCCTAAAAACAACCAAAAGACCCCTTGCTCAGGCAGCTTCTCAAGCAATGGGTTAATCGCAAAAACAATTTGCCAACCCATCAATACATACATTGCTGTTGAGAGTTTGTCAAACCTTCCTGTAAAAAATAATTTCAAGACAATCCCCATCAAAGCAAAAAGCCATGTCAGCCCAAAAATAATCCAACCGGTCTCTCCTTCCAGGCTAATCAATGTAAACGGGGTATATGTTCCTGCGATTAATACATAAATAGCTGCATGGTCAAAGATATTTAATTTTCTTCTTAAATTAGGATCTTTTTCTTTGTGATACAATGTTGATGCGGCATACAAAACAAGTATGCTTATCCCATAGATATAAAGACTTACAGGTTTCCAAAACCCCTCAAAAGCGAATGATTTTCGTATCAAAAAAGGAAGTGCAACCAGCCCCATAAAGAATCCTAAAGCATGCGATAACACATTTAATTTTTCTTCTTTTTCGCTGTACTTAAAATTTAATTTACTCATTTAAATCTGTTTGTATCTTTCATGTATTTCTCATCACTAGAAAGCTCTTGATGTATCACATCAAATGTATTCTGTAAAAGAGGTTGCATATCATCTTTAAGCGTCATCCCTTTCGTCTCAATAAAAGCGTGTTGTTTAACTCTAAAAACTCCAGGTCCTCCTTTAAATAAATTCCAAGAAAATAAACGTTTGCCATCATAATAGGTTGTAGGAACAATTGGAATTTGAAATTCTATTGCCAAATTAAATGCTCCTTTTTTAAATGGACTTAGAATTACATCTTCTGAAGGAACCAATCCTTCTGGAAAAATTCCCATACTCGTTCCATTTTGCAATCTTTTTTTTGCCATTTGATAAACGCGCTTTTTGCTCTTTGCACTACTTCTATCAACCATAATAACGGTTTTTTTATAAAAAAACCCAAAAATAGGAATCTTCACTAATTCTTTTTTACCCACGAAAACGATAGGGTTTTTAGACATTGCTGCGAGTACAAAAGGATCTAACAAAGAGGTATGGTTTGGACAAAACATATAGCTTTTATTTCTATCTATTTCTTGTACCATACTTTTATCTATTCTAAAACCAGTTCCGTAAATTAAAATTTTCGATAAAACCCTAACAAACTTCCAAAAAACAGGGTAGTACTTTTCATCTGAAGTCAAAACCAATAAAAAAGGAAACATGAGAATGATTGTAACGGCAAATAAAACATAAAACCATATGCGCCAAAGTAGTCTTAAAATATTTTTAATAAGCTTCATAGTTGCCAAATGTAGTAATTTATATTGTTATTAGGTTTTCCTTATTAAAACTGTATTTTTGCTTGTAGAACTACAATATTAAAAATAGTTACATGTCTAGAATACTTACCGGAGTACAAAGTACAGGAACCCCCCATTTAGGAAATTTATTAGGAGCGATTATTCCAGCAATACAAATGGCAAATAACCCTGCAAATGAAGCATTCTTGTTTATAGCAGATATGCATTCTTTAACTCAAATAAAAGATGGTAAAGAACTAAGAGAAAACACCTATAGTACTGCTGCAACTTGGCTTGCTTGTGGATTGGATATTAATTCTTCTGTTTTTTACAGACAAAGTGATATTCCAGAAGTAACTGAACTGAACTGGTATTTGAGTTGTTTTTTCCCATACCAACGTTTAACATTAGCACATAGTTTCAAAGACAAAGCAGATCGTTTATCTGATGTAAACAGTGGTTTATTTACCTATCCAATGCTCATGGCTGCAGACATTTTATTATACGATGCAGAAATAGTTCCTGTAGGAAAAGATCAATTACAACACCTCGAAATGACGCGTGATGTTGCCAACCGATTAAATAACGTTGTTGGCGAAACATTGATACTACCGACAGCCAAAATCAATGAAGAAACAAAATTAGTTCCAGGTACTGATGGAGAAAAAATGAGCAAGTCTCGTAACAATTTCATCAATATTTTCTTAGCAGACAAAAAACTAAGGAAGCAAATTATGGGAATTCAAACAGATAGCACACCACTAGAAGACCCCAAAGATCCAGATACAGATCATGTATTTGCTTTGTATAAATTAATTGCTTCGGAAGAGCAAATTGCAACCATGCGCTCAAATTACGAAGGAGGTAATTACGGTTATGGCCACGCAAAACAGGCGCTGTATGAATTAATCATTACTACATTTTCTAAAGAAAGAGCTGCCTATAATCATTATATAGAAAACCCTAAAGAGATTGATGATGCGCTTGCCATTGGCGCAGAGAAAGCAAGAAAAGTAGCCCAAGATGTTCTCAAAAGAGTTCGAAAAAAAATTGGATATTAAAAAAAAGCCTCGAAAATTTCGAGGCTTTTTTTATGGAGCAGGATTTGGAATCATGCTATGCACAGCTGCTATCTCTTTTAAAATAGTCTCAGACAAGTCTATATGGATGCTTTCAATATTCTCCTTTAACTGGGTTAAATTGGTTGCTCCAATAATATTGCTAGTAACAAAGGGTAATTGATTCACAAAAGCCAATGACAATTGCGCTAGGGTTAACCCGTGTTTTACAGCTATATCTTGGTACTTTTTCACAGCAACTTCAGATTGCTCACTTGAGTACCTATTGAACCTTGGAAACAAGCTTACACGAGCTCCTTCTGGTGTTTTCCCTCCAATATACTTTCCAGAAAGCACTCCAAAAGCTAGTGGAGAATAGACTAATAATCCAATATTTTCTCTCAAAGACACCTCTGACATACCGTATTCATAGGCTCTATGAATTAAAGAATATGAATTTTGAATGGTACTCATTCTTGGAAAACCATGGTCTTTTGCTGTTTGCAAATACTTCATAGTTCCCCATGGAGTTTCATTAGACAAGCCCACTTGTTTTATTTTCCCCTCTTTTACAAAACCATGCAAAGTTTCTAAAATTTCAAAATGATTTTCTGCTTCTTTTGATGCAGTACGAAAAGGATAGTCACGCACACCAAAACAATTAACACCTCTTTCTGGCCAGTGCAACTGATACAGATCAATATAATCTGTTTGTAAACGTTTCAAACTGCCCTCTAAAGCCTCTTTCAGAGCTCTTTTACTAAAGCCATCTTTACGGATATGAGCCGTATAATCTCCTCCTCCAGCTATTTTAGAGGCCAATACTACCCGATCTCTATTTCCTGTTTTTTTAAACCATGTCCCAATTATTTTTTCAGTTTCCCCATAGGTCTCTGGAGAAGCAGGAACTGAATATAGCTCTGCAGTATCAAAAAAATTGACTCCTTGATCAAGTGCAAAATCCATCTGTTGATGCCCCTCTGCCTCTGTGTTTTGATTTCCCCAAGTCATGGTTCCTAGACAAATTTTAGAAACTTTAATTGATGAATTCGGTAATGTGGTATATTTCATAATACGTTGTTCGTAGTTTACTTGTTCGCTAATTTAAAGTATGCTCAGTAATTTATTTTTTATAATCTACCAGATGCATCACATACATCCGTTTTCGAAATGCGGGTTTCACAATACTATTTCAAGATTGCTTGTATGCCGGGTAATAATTTTCCTTCTAACATTTCTAACATAGCGCCTCCACCTGTAGAAACATAACTCACTTTGTTTGCAAAACCAAATTGTTTCACCGCAGCAACAGAATCTCCACCACCAACTAAAGAAAAAGCGCCTTTAGATGTTGCCTCTGCAATGGCATTTCCTAAGGCAATTGTTCCTTTAGAAAAGGTTTCCATTTCAAAAACACCCAATGGCCCGTTCCATAAAATTGTTTTAGAGGCTGCAATCACGTTTGCAAACTTTTCTGCAGTTTTCGAACCTGAATCTAAGCCCATCCAACCCTCAGGAATTTGATCTGTAGCAACCTCTTGAGTGTTCGCCTTGTTGTTAAAATCATCAGCAATCATGGCATCAACAGGCAAATGTATGGTTACATTTTTTTCTTTGGCTTTCGCTAAAATAGCCAATGCAACGTCTAACTTATCATCTTCAACCAAAGAGTTTCCAATGCTGCCGCCAAGGGCCTTGACAAAAGTAAAAGTCATACCCCCACCAATGATGATATGATCTACTTTGTCTAAAATATTTTCAATGACTCCAATTTTAGAGGAAACTTTTGCCCCTCCAAGAATAGCAGTAACGGGCCTTTGACTGTCATCTAATACTTTACGAATACTCTCAATTTCTTTTGCCAATAAATGTCCAAAACATTTCTTGTCTTGAAAAAAATCTGCAACCATAGCCGTCGAAGCATGTGCTCTATGTGCTGCTCCAAAAGCATCGTTTACATAAACATCTCCCAATTTAGAAAGCTGCTCAGCGAAACGGATATCACCTTTCTTTTCTTCTGAATGAAAACGTAAGTTTTCTAATAATAAAACTTCTCCTGCTTGTAATTCAGTTGCTGCTTTTTCTGCTGTTGCTCCAATACAATCTGAAACAAACTTTACCTTCACACCAATTATTTCAGTTACTTTATCCACAATATGACGCAGAGAAAACTGGTCTTCAACCCCTTTTGGTCTTCCTAAATGAGACATCAAAATTGCCGAACCACCATCTTCTAATACCTTCATGATTGTTGATTTTGCTGCCTCTATTCGGGTGGCATCAGTAATCTCAAATTCACTATTTAAAGGCACATTAAAATCTACTCTGATTAGTGCTTTTTTATTCTTAAAGTTAATGGTGTTTATTGTCTGCATTGTTGTTCTGTTTTTTACAAATGTACTTATTTAAAGACATTACAAAAAATTAGAAACTCAAAAATACAGGTATCGATTTCGCCAATATAATGTTATATATTTGTCCTATGTTTTTTAAAGATGTAATTGGTCAAAACCATATAAAAAGTCACCTGAAATCTGCCACAGAAAAAGGGAGAATTCCTCATGCGCAACTATTTGTGGGAAAAGAGGGTTCTGGAAGCTTAACCATGGCTATAGCCTATGCGCAATACATTTTGTGCTCTACTTCTAATGACGAAGAAAGTTGTCAACTCAAATGCGAAAAATTAGTACATCCTGACTTGCATTTTGCCTTTCCTGTTACCACCAATGAAAAGATAAAAAAGCACCCTGTAAGCAAGTTGTTTTTAGAAGAATGGAGAACTTTTATAAAAGATGAACCTTACGGAAGTTTATACAACTGGCTCCAACATATTGGAGTAGAAAACAAACAAGGACTCATTGGGGTTGATGAAGCAGAAGATATTGTAAAAGCACTGCAACTTAAATCGTATGAAGGAGGTTTTAAAGTGATGGTGATATGGATGGCAGAGAAGATGAACATCGCAGCAGCAAATAAATTATTGAAGCTTATTGAGGAACCTCCCGAAAAAACACTATTTCTTTTATGTACTGAAAATGAAGAGCAAATCATCAATACCATAAAATCGCGTTGCCAAGCCATTTATTTTCCTACATTGAGCGAAGAAGACATTGCACAAGGCTTAATTACAAAAGAAAAAATCTCTGAAAATGTCGCATATAAAGTAGCACACCAAGCAGCTGGAAATTACAACAAAGCACTGCATATACTGCATCATGATTCTAATGACAGTATTTTTGAAAAGTGGTTTATTACGTGGATACGAACCGCATTTAAAGCCAAAGGAAATGCTGCTGTTGTGCAAGAGCTCATTGATTGGAGCGATGAGATTTCTAAAAGTGGAAGAGAAACACAAAAGCATTTTCTGAGCTATTGCTTACAGTTTTTTAGACAAGCAATGTTGCTAAACTACAAATCAGAAAACATCGTTTTTCTAGAAACAGAAACTGCCGGATTTGACTTAAAAAAGTTTGCTCCTTTTGTGCATAGTGGTAATATTTTAGACATCAATAAAGAGCTAAACAACGCACTATACCACATTGAACGAAATGGAAATGCGAAAGTAATTTTATTAGATGTTTCTATAAAATTAACACGTTTACTGCATACTAAAGAAGCCAAAGCAACATAACTAAAAGCGAAGTCTACACACTATATTAGGTGTAAAACCTAGAGATACCCTATCTATTTTAACTAGTTTTTGTTCTTCTAATACATTAGAAGAGCTTACAAATTTCAACTCATAGGTTCTCTCTAATACATTTTTAGTATTGAAAATATTAAGCAGAGACACCCCTAATTTCCCTTCAATTTTTTTCTTTTTAGAAAAATGAAATGTATAGGTTGAAGAAATATCAACTTTTTGATAGTTTGGCAATCTTTTTGTATTGACATCTTCATAACTTACACGAAGGTTATTAGTTGCATCTAAATAGGTGCTGTTTGCCTCTGTGTACCGGATTCCTGAACGTAATTTCCAACCCAAAGAAAATTCTACATGATGTAAAGCATAGGTGTGAGACCAAGTAAACGCATGGGGCACGCTTTGCATACCATTGAATGTATTGCCTTCATTAAGCTCTTTAAAACGCTGTCTTGTACGCATATTTGAATACCCTATCCAAGAACGATAGTTTCCAATCCTTTTCTTTAGAAGCACATCGATTCCAGCAATATCGGTTTCTCCAGAAATATAAAAAGGTATTCTAGTTGTCTTGTAGGTCGAAGCAATAGCTTCGGTCATTAAAGTAGTCCCTCCTATTTTTTTCTTATAAAAATCAACATCTACATGCCAGCCATTACTTTGATATAAAAAACCAACAGCTATTTGTTTACTATTTAATACCGGAATCTCTTCATTTGCAACAGCCCAAACCGTATTTTCCAAACCAATTCCGTTATTTCGATATTCTATAATTTGGCTTACTACTTGATTCTTTATTTCTCCAGATGTTTTTAAAGTAAGTGCATCAGTAATTTTTGTTGAAGCAAACAACCTTGGTTCAACAAACATTTTTTTCGAGGTGGAAAAATGATTACCTCTTATTCCTAAATTCATATACATTTTAGCTCCACTATAGGTCAATTCAGTAAACCATGCATGGGTTCTGTTTGAAGAGTTTCTAGCATTTAAGACTAAATTATTTCGAATCAAAAGATTTGTATTGTAGGCATACACTATTTTTGTATTCGAAAATTGATAGCCCCCTACTACCTGAAAAAGGGAATTTAAGTGATAGGTAAAATCGTACTTGATACCATGATCTTTTACATGGTTTACAATTTCAAATTCTCGATTGCTATTATCATTGCTATTATTTCTTGTGGTTTCTCTTTTCCCATACGAATCAAATTGGTATGCTGAGACATGAAGATCTATATTCTGAGAAAATGTAGCGGTAGGTTTATGATTCCAATACATTCTTGACCCTGTGTTCTTGTAGGTAATATTATCTTGTGTCTTTTCTCTAAAACGACTGTTTTCTGAAAAGTAATTTAATTGATTCTTGTTGTGTAAATTGCTAATTGATAGACTGCTTTTATCTGATACATCGATAAGAAACTTGAGGTTATAATCTTGAAAATAAAAATCATTAGTACTCGTAGAAAACTTATTTTCATCTTGAATTGCGTCATTAATAATGCGCGTATTTTGAAAAACACTCTCAGAAAAATTCTTATAGGTTATCGTTTGCACCCAATCGGTTATAGATCTTCTTACAGAGAATAGCAGGCCGGCTTTGTTATTAAATAATGGTGTTTTTAAGTAGGCATCTGCATGGGTTAGGTTTACCCCAACGCCTGCCTCAAAATTAGGAATAGAATCCGCAGAACTAATATCTAAAACACCGCCTATTCGATTGCCAAACCTTGCACTAGTTCCATTTCTAAAGACCTCTATTTGTTCTGTTATGTATGGATTAAATGAGGATATTAAACCGAAAAAATGGCCACTTTGATACATTTTAATCCCATCAAATAAAATCAAATTTTGGTCAGGAGAACCGCCTCTAATCTGCAATTCCGAAGCAGTCTCTGATACACTTTGAATCCCGGGCAACATTTGCAAACTCAATAAAACATCAGGCTCTATTAATCCCGGTAAAATTCCAAACTTTTTTGGGGCTAAGGCAATAGCTCCGTTTTGTTTTTTAACAATTCCTTGTGTAAGATAATCACTTATGAGTACCTCATCAAGAGCGATGTGTTCCTCTTCCAATTCGATCAATACATTTGATTTACCTAACAAGGTATGTATTGGAATAATGACTGAATTAAATCCAATACCACGCACTTCAATTTCTTGCTCTGACGATACATTGGTCAATGAAAATTCTCCATATTCATTTGAAATGGTTCCTTTTGATGTGCCTTTCAGTAGCACTGAAGAAAACGGAATATATTCTCTGGTCTTGCGAAAGATTAAAGTACCTGAGATTGTCTGATTTTTGAGAATCTCCTTCTCAGTAATTACGACATATCTTGTGTCAATTTGTTTGAAATTTAAAAATGTCTGTTTTTGTAAGTCTTCTAATTTTTCTTGCAGCGTTTTTCCTTTTTTGAAAGGGACGCAAGTCTTGTTTTTTATCACATCAGAATTGTAAGAAAACTTGACATTATACTGATTTTCAATAGCGCTCAAAACTACTTTTAATGTAATTTTTTTGGTGGTATTCTGAGCAAATGAAATACTTATAAAGAAAAGAAAGCAGCAAAAAAAAATGATTCTTTTTAACATTCTTATTTTTTAGAAAGAACAACGCTATTGGTGTCCATACGAAACTTAATTGCCAAAGGTGTGCATATTGTTTCTAGTGCTAAATGTACGTTATTATTTGTAAAAGTACCTGTATATAAAATGTTTACATCAATACTAGACGAGTCAATTACAATATCATATTGCTTTTCTAATACTTCTAACACGTATTTTAATGGCGTTCCATGAAAACTAGATTCGCCAGATAACCAATTTGGTTCTTTGGCTTCAAAAGTTCTTATCTCTGAAGAATTCGTAGCGATTTTTCTAAAAGAAAGACCTTTGGTTAATAACTTTATTTCATTATTTTTCTGAACCTCCACACGACCCTCATAGCAGGAAACCTCATAATATGATCCGGTTGATTTTACATTAAACTCCGTTCCTAAAACACGTACGGTTCCGTTTTCAGAGTATACACGAAACGTTGCCCCCTTTTTTACTTTAAAATAGCCTTCTCCATTCAATGTTAACGTTCTGTTGCCATCAAACCAATCACTCTTATTGTATGTTATAGAAGATTTAGAGTTCAATGAAACTTCAGATCCATCCGGTAAAACAACTGCCAATTGTTCTCCAAATGAAGTTGAAAAAACTTCGCTTGTTCCCGTTAAATAATAGACTGCACTTATCAGTAAAGCAACAGAAGCTGCAGCTGCATAGATCCAATTCGGGATGATTCTTTTTACTTTTTGTTTGCTGTTTTTTAAACGAATCTCTTCGAATACTTTCTTTTTATCAAATTTAGGAGGGATCAAATGCTGCGTGGCAGCTACAATCTTTTGATATTCTTTGAATTCAGGTGTCTTCTTAAAAGAAACCAATTCGTCTTCTGTTAAATCGTTGTTCAACCAACGAGATAAAAAGGTATCGTCTGTATATTCGTTCTGCATTAGGAAGTTTCTTTAAAGTATAACAGCTTTATTGCTGTATACCCTACTTTTTAAATATCTTATAAATTACCAATCGTTACACGGAGCTGCTTCAGTGCAAGATGCATTCTCTTTTCAACAGCTTTTACCGAGATAGAAAGGATTTCTGCAATTTCTTTGTATGTTTTTTTATCTATTCTATGAAGTAAAAAGACCTCTCTTTGCCCCTCTTTTAAATCTGAAATTGCATTTTGAAGGCGCTCCATAAACTCCTTTTCTTCCAACAAAAACTCCGGACTCTCATTCGTTGCATCCCTTTTGCCAATCAGTTGATAGTTCAATACTACTTTTTTATGTGCAACCTGATTTAAAAATAGATTATTCGTTACAGTAAATAAGAAGGATTTTGCTTTTTCGAATACAATTTTAGCGCAATTACTCCATACTTTTATAAACGCCTCTTGCACTAAATCTTCAGATTGTGCAATGCTTCCACATTTATAGAAGGCAAAATTATATAAAGATGTAGCGTGTTCTTGATAAAACTCTTCAAACACAGTAGGCTCGCAAACTGACTTATTTTCTGACATGACACTTATATTCTTACTCAAAAATAGCAGAATTTTTTATTTTTTTAATTGTATTGGTAGGGTATTCTAACTCTTGACTGTTTTATTAATGAATCTTAAATAATAATAAACCATGAAAATATTCTTAAAACCATTCATTGCACTCTTTATCGTACTAATTTCTATCAGTTCATGTCAAAATTCTACAGCAGAAGATTTGGAACTATTTGAAGCCCAAAATGCACTTCAAAAAGATGAAGTTTTAAATATGGTCGCTTCTGTAATTGTAAATTATCCTGTTACAGCGGTGACCAATAATGCAACGAATACAACCCTGACTAGCGACTTTGATATGGAGGACTATGTTGAAGTTACGAATAAACCTCAACTTAATTTTCCGTTCGATATTACTATTAATGATAACACAATGACTATCAATAATTTGAAAGAATTAAAAACTGTAGCTCGAAGAAATAAAGGAAAAAAAAGACCAGAATTTGTATACCCTATAGCGATTGAACTCGAAGATGGGACTACTCAAGAAATTGCAGATAGAGAAGCTTTAAAAGCGTATTTAGATACGCTTGACGAAGGCGTTAAACCTGTATTTATGTTTCCGTTATCAGTAGTCATCAATAACAAAACAGTAGAGGTATTAGATGAAAACGAATTAAAAGCCCTAATGGGAAAGCCTGCAAAAGGGAGAAGACCTCAATTAATTTTTCCTCTGTCCGTTATTTTAGCAGATGGCTCATCTCTAGTAATTGGAGACGACAATGAATTTAAAGCTTATTTAGATACGCTCGCTGATGGTGTGAAACCGCAATTTGATTTCCCTATTTCTGTGAAAAAAAATGGTGAAACAATCACTGTAGATACACAAGAAGAATTTGATGCACTTGTTAAAAAACCGAAACAAGGAAAAAAACCTGTATTTGTGTTTCCTATCGCTGTCACTTTACAAGATGGAACGATACAAGAAATTGCAGATGAAGCTGCTCTAAAAGCATACTACAAAAGCTTAGACAAAGGTGTAAGACCGGAATATGTTTTCCCGTTATCAATTGTTAAAAATGGAGAAACAATTACGGTAAATAGCAAAGAAGCATTATACACCCTATGCGGCAAATAATCACATACAATACCCAACAAATTCCTTATTAATAACGTTTTGTTGGTTTGAGATATCAGATGCGAGTTAATTTATATGGCTCGCATCTTTCTTTTTAGTAGTTTTGTTAGATAACAAACATCTTATGGAACTATTAAAAACATACCCAACAGAACTACTCATACTAGGCTTCTTAATTGTCACCTTTTTACAATCTGGAATTGATAAAATAGTGGACTGGAAAGGAAATGTCTCTTTTATCAAAGTACACTTCTCAAATTCCCCTCTGAAGAATAGCGTTCCGCTATTGGTCGCTATTATTCTAATTACAGAAATTATTGCAGGTATTTTCATGATTATTGGTGCCTATGAGCTCATCAGCAGTGGAGACAAAATATATGCCCTTATTGGAACAGAATTAGCTGCACTTACACTCATCTTTTTACTGATAGGGCAACGACTTGCAAAGGATTATGCTGGCGCTATGACATTGGCCGTATATTTTGTGACTACTATTTTTGGAGTGTATTTGTTAAGTCACTAAAATTATAAACAAATACTATTATACAATAACATATAATCAATAAAAACTATACAAAACCCCTTTAAAACACATGTTTTAAAGGGGTTTTTATTTATTTTACATAAATTATAGGTAATCACAATAAAAGCGTCTTAAAACGATATTAAATCGTCTTTTAAGTGTTTTTTATAAGATATATGAGCGAAGAATACTCAGAACTCACCCTTGCTTTTCTATTTGAAAGAAAACCAATACAAAGCGCCTTAAAAAACCTATTCTTTCCGTATTTATATTTTTCACTTAACATAGAAACATAATAGGAATCAAATTTCATAGGAATCACTTTTCCAACAGTCATACCTACTTCAGAAAATAGCTTTTGTATGGATCGTTGTGAAAAATGCCAGAGGTGTCTTGGCACATCATAGGCTGCCCAATAATTTTTATAATGTCCCGCATCAAAACTTTTATAATTCGGAACAGCAATTAACAAGACGCCATCAGGTTTCAATTTATTTTTCAAGGTTTCAATGTATGTTAAAAGATTTGGTACATGCTCTAGAACATGCCACAACGTAATAACATCAAAACCATCTTCTTTTAACTGTGAAAAATCCTCCAACGCATCGATGTTTTTAGTTGCCGAAACAATACGCGCTTCTTTGCTTGGTTCTATTCCGTGAACCTCCCAACCGTCATTTTGTGCTGTTGCCAAAAAATCTCCTGTTCCACAACCTACATCTAAAATTTTTTTTCCAGAAACATCAAAAGAGTTTATCAATGACACCTTTCTTTTCAAGGTATACTTTCGCACACGTTGATATAGTTTATCTAAAAAACTTTTACTTGTATTTGAATGTGAAATATAGGCTTCACTCTTGTAGTAATTTTCCAAATCAGATGGCACAGGAGAGGTCACCATCATCTCATAGCTTGGATTCATTAACAACTCGTAAGACTCATTAGAAACAGTATAATCTATACAGCTCATTACAGGAATCAACCCTTTGTGTAAGTTCATTTCTTTGCGCATTTATATAGCAATTTAGAATATGTTCCACATGGAACGTTTAGATTTATCTCCCCATATGAACTAACAGAACGGAGATATCGCTTGGCGATACACCACTAATTCTGCTTGCCTGTGAAATGGAAATGGGCTGCACTGTTTTTAACTTTTCCCTCGCTTCATACGAAATTGATTGTACCTTATTGTAGTCAAAATTCATAGGTATTGAAACGTTCTCAAGACGATTCAATTTATCTGCATTGTTCTTTTCTTTTTCGATATAACCAGAATACTTCAAATAAATCTCAACTTGCTCAATCACATCATCATCTATTTGATGTTCAGAAATAAACGCTACTAGTTCTGGTATTATCAATAAATCTATGAACGCCAATTGAGGACGTGATGCAATTTTAAAGAGCTTCATAGATTGAGAAACCAATGCCAAATTCTTCGCTTCCAAGACAGGATTCATAACCTCCTTCTTTACACTAAACTTATGAAGAAAATCTAACAACAAAGATGTTTTCTCTTGCTTCATTGTAACTCGATTCATCCTTTCTTGTGATGCCAAACCTATCTCATAACCTCGTGGTGTTAATCGTAAATCTGCATTATCTTGTCGCAACAGAGTCCTATACTCTGCTCTTGATGTAAACATCCTGTAAGGCTCATCAGTACCCTTCGTAATCAAATCATCGATTAACACACCAATATAAGCCTCGTTTCGCTTTAATATAAAAGGCGCTTTTCCTTGTAGTTTCAAAGCTGCATTTACACCTGCCATCAAGCCTTGTGCTGCTGCCTCCTCATAACCGGTGGTACCATTAATTTGACCAGCACAATACAATCCTTGTATCTTTTTAGTTTCTAAAGTATGCATCAATTGCGTAGGAGGAAAATAATCATACTCTATCGCATAACCATACCGTAAAAACTTCACCTTTTCAAAACCAGCAACCGATCGAATCGCTTTATCCTGAATATCTTCTGGCAAAGAAGTAGAGAATCCATTCACATAAATCTCTACCGTATTCCACCCCTCAGGTTCAATAAACATTTGATGTCTTTCTTTAGAAGCGAAACGATCAATTTTATCTTCAACAGATGGACAATACCTAGGACCGATAGACTGGATCCTACCATTAAACATTGGAGACCTGTCAAAACCTTCTCTCAACAAATCATGCACTTCAGGATTCGTATACGTCAAATAACAGGAACGCTGTTTCGTAAGGGGTTTCGTAGACGGTAAGTATGAGAATTTTTGAGGATTTTCATCTCCGGGTTGTTCGGTCATTTTAGAAAAATCTAAAGACCGAGCATCCACCCTTGGAGGGGTACCTGTTTTCATCCTACCAGACTCAAAACCTTTTGCAACTAAATCTTCAGTAATTCCCGTTGATGCACTCTCACCCGCTCTACCACCACCAAATGTTTTTTCGCCAATATGAATCAATCCATTCAAAAAAGTACCCGCTGTAAGGATAACAGACCTGGCTTTAATCTCTAAACCTAGGGCGGTTTTCACACCAATTATAGTATCTCCATCAAATAACAAACCGTTGACGGAATCCTGATAAAAATCTAAATTATCAGTATTTTCTAACATGTTTCGCCATTCTTCTGCGAAGCGCATTCGATCTGACTGTGCTCGCGGACTCCACATAGCAGGGCCTTTAGATTTGTTCAGCATCTTAAACTGAATAGCCGTTTTATCTGTTACGATTGCACTATACCCCCCTAAAGCGTCAATCTCGCGAACAATTTGTCCTTTCGCAATACCTCCCATTGCAGGATTACAACTCATCTGCGCAATGTTCTGTAAACTCATCGTAATTAATAAGGTATGAGCACCCATATTTGCACTAGCAGCTGCAGCCTCGCTTCCTGCGTGACCACCTCCAACGACAATCACATCATATGTTGTAGAAAATAAACTCATTCTGTATGTTTCACGTGAAACTATTTAATTAAACCATTGATTGTTAGATAGTTAACATCAACAAAGACTCGTTCTCCATTTTTGTCATCTCCAATTGTTCTTCCTCCAATTTGTCTTTATACCCCAGATAATGTAGCACACCATGTATCATCACACGATGAAGCTCTTGTTCGAAAGTCACTTTGTACAACTTTGCGTTCTCCTCTACCCTTTCAATAGAAATAAAAATATCTCCACTAATACAGGCATCCGCGCTCGTGTCAAAACTAATAATATCGGTGTACGTATCATGATTCAAATAGGACACATTCAGTTTGTGTAAATAAGCATCGTCACAGAATATATAATTTACTTCACCAACAGAACAACCTTCATTAGAAATCACATCTTCGATCCACTTCGATACAACGGTGCTATTTGATAGCGCAAACTCTGTTTCATAATTAAATTCAATCATCCTTGCTTTCCTTATCTAATCTTTCAAAGTACTGGCGTACTCTCTTTTTATAATTATTTTGCAAAGGTAATGATTGTCTCTTTAATATTTCTAATTGATTGTAAAACAGTTTATCCTTGAAAAGTTTCCCCATGAGGCCTTTATAATTGGTTTCACTTGATCTACTTTTTCGTTTGGAATCTTTATTTTGCTTCCTGCTAGCTGAGTCTAACTTTAACAAATTATAATTCAACTCTTGCATCTTTCTGATTGTCTCACTCGAATATCCTTTCTCTAAAATTTGATTTTCTAAGGAATTCATCTCCTCCAACAACTTACGAAGTCTTCCAGAATTATTTAGGTCGCCATTTTTAAGTGCATTCTCCATGGTTTCCCTGAGTAGTGACTGCTCTTGGTACAGTTTATACAATTCTCCGTCCGTTCCTGATCCTTGAGCCTTCTTATCAGCAGCTGAACCAGGTTTCTTTCCTTTCTGTTGACCTCCTTTTTTTGAGCCCTTTTTCATCTTCTCAAGCAACTCACTCTGCTTTTGTATAATATCAGGTAGAGAAAAGGATTTCCCTCCTTTTTTCCCTTTTCCTGGCATTGACATAGTGGGGTTCTGTAGATTATCTAACATTGTACTTAGCATATCTGCTAAATTATTAACACTTGTAAGCACATACTGCTGATTTGACAAGCCCGTCTCAAACCTATTTTCCGAGAAATTCTCAATAGATTGATCTAAGTTAAAATGCGCATCCTCAAGATCTTTTTGAATCGTTGAAGAAATCTTAGGCAACCGCATAGACAATACATACAAACTATCATCAATATGTTCAAAATATGACTTGAGCATGTTTTGCCTTTTTATCTCCTCACCAAAGTTTGGATGAGCAACACTGATCTCAGAAAATCGATTCATCACCTCCTCCTGGTTAAATGAATACTTTAAAAGGTTATCTAAGATAAGCCTGAGCGTTTCAATATTTTCTTCATTCATCTCATCTGATGCAGCGGCCATCGCCCCTTGCATCATTTCACCCATTTTTTGAATCTTATCAGAAGCTTTCTTCTGACTCTTCTTTTGAGCATCCCGTTTGCTAGGAGCATTTTGTTCATCAATATTTTCTAATTCTGTATCCACCTCCTTTTGTTCTTCTTTCATCGCTGGGATCTGCATAGGTTCTTTTAACTTCTCATTGTCCTTTTCCAATGTTTCTAACTCCTTCTTAATGGCATCAAATTCCTTTTTAATTTTATCTTGTGCTTCTTTCGTATCAACTTCCAATTTACTCAAACTATCTTGTTCTTTGGATAATTTCTGCAATTTCTCTGCCACTTGTCGCGATTTTTGCTCAACATAAAACCGCTTTGTCAACTCCAATACACGTTCTAAACTTCGTTCTTGTTGCGCATTCTGCTCGGCAAGTTTCTTAACTTTATTCAACAGATCATCTTTCTTTAATTTATTCGCGACTTTCTTTAATTCGTCCAATAGCTGTTGTTCTTTCTCTATTTTTTTTAATTCCGCTATCCTCTTTTTCAACACCTCTTTTTTCTCCTTCTCAGACTTTGTATCGGTAGGTAGGGTCTTGAGATTATTTTGTAGCTTATCCGTTTGACGCTCCATCATTTTTTTATATCCTTCCTGTCTTTTGATATATTCTGAAATATTCTTTTTGTCATTCCAGTTCATTCGACTTTTATTCTGAAGATTCTCTTGAATTTTTTGCAATTGTTCCTTCTGCAACTGTTGCTGATCAACGTTATTTTCAATTGAATTTATTTGATCACGTTGTAATTTTACCAGTTCATCTTCTACTTCTATTTTAGATTTGAAACGATAGGTAAATGTTTTACTTTTTGTTTTTTTACTACCGTTGACTTCATCATTATCGAATACTTGAAAATACATTCCATAGTTTACTCCTTCCTTTACCTTCAATACACCAGGAAATTCGAAATAAAAAGGCTGCGTTTCGCTTTGTAAAATTTTGATTTGTTTACGTTGCAATACCTCAGGATTTCTCTCATCATAATACACAATTTCCAATGTGCGTATCCCATAGTCATCAGAAATCTGTCCAGCGAAAAACATCGTGTTTCGCGAAAGAGAATCTAACTCAGAAAAAACCTCTATCATTGGATATGCGTCTTTGATTATATCAATAGAAAAAGACAATGTCTCATAATTTTTTAAAACAGCATTGGATGACGAAATTTGATAATCCATGGATGTACGCAGCTTCTTTTGAAGAGAGAATACACTAGCGTTCAATCTTTTAAAATTCTGAGACATTGCATCGTTGATAAAAGCAACAGCGTCAGTTTGCTTTGTTTCAACATTCCATCTCGCCCTGGTTCCTTCTGGAAGAAGTAGCACTCCAAAATTCGTAATTGTCTCGTTCTTCTTTTTAATATAGGAGGGGTACTCCAAATCAACCGATATATTCTGAATTCGTGGAGTGTTAATAATGTTCAACTCATAAGAGTCTGATACCACCGTATTCGAAGCAACGTAAAATTTAATTGGCGCAGCTGTATTGGTAAATGTATAGGTAAAAAGACCGTTCTTTTTTTGTAAATAATAACGCTCGTTATTAAAATAAATAAGCACATTAGCAGGACGAATAGTACCAATAGTTGAGAATTTAACAGTGTACTCCTCGTCTTGAATTACAGTGAGATCTGAAGACACCAACTGAAATGTAAATGGCGCAGGGGGCACAAATGCTGTTCGGTGCTGCAATACTCTTGTAAACGAAGTGCTCAACACATTCACATTCCCTGTAATTGATAGTAAAAACAAAAGAAATACTGGAATGACCGCATACTTGACATATTTTCTATTTGTCCTAAAATTAACAGCCTTAACAAAAGGAATAGGTTGCAATTCTCTCGCTTTTTGTTCAATACTGGCTATGAGGAGTTCCGAGTGATTCTCCAATGCCTTCAATTGCATTACATTTAACAACTTATCTCGTACCTCAGGAAAATGATCTCCAATTATTTTAGAGGACTCTCTATCAGAAATTCCGTTTTTAAAACCAATTAATTTCGACAACGGAACAAGAATGAAACGGAATAAAAAATACACTTCAACAGCAATAAATATCCAAAAGAGTATGGTTCTTGAAGCTGGTTTTAACCATAAAACATATTCAATAAAAAGTGTAAAAAACAAGTATAAAATTCCAAAAGAAAAAAACAAGATACCTCCTTTTATCAATTCATTTGTATAATATTTTCGAACAAATCGAATTAGTTTATCTTCTATGTTGCTATATCCTTCCATTTTGTAAAAAATAAAGTTACGGTTTTTTCTAATGTTTTATCGAATAAGAAAAGGGAAACATCGGTAAATGCCGTCAAAATAACTTTTTATATGATTAGAATCTAAAGTATCTTTGCGCTTTGTTTAAATTTCATAAAAAATGACAACGAACGTAAGAGTGCGCTTTGCTCCTAGTCCAACAGGACCTTTACATATTGGTGGTGTAAGAACTGCTTTATTTAATTATTTATTTGCTAAAAAACACGGAGGTACTTTTGTACTCCGTATCGAAGATACAGATCAAACTCGCTATGTTTCAAATGCAGAACAATACATTGTAGACGCATTAGACTGGTGTAACATACCATTCGAAGAAGGTCCGGGAAAAAATGAAAAATTTGGTCCCTACCGACAATCAGAACGAAAAGCATTGTATAAAGACTATGCCGATCAATTAATTGCGTCTGGATGGGCATATTATGCTTTTGATACGTCAGAAGCACTCGACAATCAAAGAAAAATAGCCGAAGAAAATGGCGCTACATTTATCTACAATTGGCACAATAGACAAGAGCTCAACAATTCTTTATCCATGCCGAAAGAAGACGTTGCAAAAAAACTAAATGCCAATGAAAAATATGTAATTCGTTTTAAAACGCCCCAAGACGAAATCTTATTAATGAAAGATGAGATTCGTGGCACCATTAAAATAGATACCAATACTTTAGATGACAAAGTTTTATTTAAATCAGATGGTATGCCAACATACCATTTGGCCAATATTGTAGACGATCATTTAATGGAGATTTCTCATGTTATTCGTGGAGAAGAATGGCTACCATCAATGCCATTGCACGTGTTATTATATCGTGCCTTTGGATGGGAATCTCCAAAATTTGCACATTTACCATTGATTCTTAAACCTGTTGGAAAAGGAAAATTAAGCAAACGTGATGGTGATAAACTGGGATTCCCTGTATTTCCACTCGCCTATATCAACGAGCAATCTGGAGATATTTCTCGTGGATATAAAGAAGATGGTTATTTTGCGGATGCTTTTATAAACATGCTCGCTTTCTTAGGATGGAACCCAGGAACGGAACAAGAAATTTTTTCGTTAGAAGCCTTAGCAGAAGTTTTTGATTTAGATAGAGTGAGTAAATCTGGAGCAAAGTTCAGTCCCGATAAAACAAACTGGTTCAATCAGCAATACATGCAAACAAAATCTGATACTGAATTGACAGATTTATTTCTGCCAATGCTAGTAGAAAAAGGAATTACTACAACTCATGAGTATACAGAAAAAGTAGTTTCACTCATCAAAGAACGCGCTGTTTTTGTTGCTGACTTTTGGAATTTGTCTGATTTCTTTTTTCAAGGGCCTACAACCTATGATGCCAAAGCATCAAAGAAAAATTGGAAAGAAGGTACACCGGCTTTAATGCATGAATTAATTGCACTCATGCATAGCATAGAAGACAGTTCTTCTGCCAACACAGAAAAGATCATTAAAGCCTGGATTACAGATAAAGAAATTGGATTTGGTAAAGTAATGCAACCGTTACGATTAAGTCTGGTAGGCGCTTTAAAAGGACCTCATTTGTTTGATATTATAGAAATGATTGGTAAAGAAGAAGCAATCCGTAGAATTGAACACGCTATCGCTCAATTATAGCAGGTAGATAAAACACTACTTCACTATACCTCTGAATTTTAGGATTCAGAGGTTTTTTTATTTGTATGTAACTTTTCTCAAAAAATGCGTCTTGTAATTAGATACGTTTCTTGTATCTTTAAGAAAAATTAAACCTAAAAGTTATGACAAATCCCATAAGCATTATCATTGTAGTACTTGCCTTATTGATCGTATTTGCAGCATTATTTACCGTAAAACAACAAACTTCGGCAATTATAGAGCGTTTCGGAAAATTTCAAAGTATACGACATTCTGGACTACAATTAAAGATACCCATTATTGATAGAATATCAGGAAGATTAAGTTTAAAAATACAACAACTAGATGTAATCATCGAAACCAAAACTTTAGATGATGTATTTGTAAAATTAAAAGTTTCTGTGCAATTCAAGGTCATTAAAGACAAGGTATATGATGCTTTTTACAAGCTAGATTTTCCACACGACCAGATTACTTCTTATGTATTTGATGTGGTGCGTGCCGAAGTTCCAAAAATGAAATTGGATGATGTATTTGTAAAGAAAGATGACATTGCTATTGCAGTAAAAACAGAACTGAATGATGCCATGTTGAACTATGGATATGACATTATTAAAACCTTAGTAACAGATATAGATCCAGATGCTCAGGTTAAAGAAGCTATGAATAGAATTAATGCTTCTGAAAGAGAAAAAGTTGCCGCACAATATGAAGGAGATGCACAACGTATTCTAATAGTAGAACGGGCAAAAGCAGAGGCAGAAAGTAAGCGTTTGCAGGGTAAAGGTATTGCAGATCAACGTAGAGAAATTGCACGGGGTTTGGAAGAATCTGTAGATGTATTAAACAAAGCAGGCATCAACTCACAAGAGGCTTCTGCACTCATTGTAATTACACAACACTACGACACGCTTCAATCTATAGGAGCAGACACCAATAGCAATTTAATTTTATTACCAAACAACCCAAATGCGGCGAGTTCAATGCTCAATGATATGGTGACCAGCCTTGTTGCTGCAAATAAAATTGAAAACTCTTCTGGAAGAACTAAAAAAAATGATAAAGAATAATAACCTATGATTATATCCACAACAAATACATTACAAACGAATGACATTAAACAATACTGTGGTATTGTAACAGGAGAAACCATTATTGGGGCAAATATATTTAAAGATTTTTTTGCAGGAATAAGAGATATTGTAGGAGGCAGATCAGGTTCTTATGAGCGTGTATTAAGAGAAGCCAAAGATACGGCTTTGAAAGAAATGAAAGAGCAAGCGTTGCACTTAGGAGCAGATGCTGTGGTCGGTGTAGACTTAGATTATGAAAGTGTTGGCCCCTCAGGCGGTATGCTTATGGTAACTGCTTCCGGAACCGCTGTGAAACTCTAAAAATAGAACATAAAAAAAACCGAAGCATCTCCTTCGGTTTTTTTTTATATCTCTATAATAGCTTACTTCTTTTCGTCTATTTTATCAGTATCTTCTTCTTTGGATGCATTTTTAAATTCTTTAATTCCGCTTCCTAAACCTTTCATTAACTCTGGAATTTTTCTACCACCAAAAAGTAATAAAACCACCACGATTATAATAATAACTTGCGGCATTCCAATCATTAAAAACATATTGTGTAAATCCATTTTTTCAAATTTTGTAGCAAAGATACAAAAAGCTTTTCATTAATTGTAAGCTTCTATGGTGCCCCCTAAAACTTTTTTTGTTTTCAATATTTCTGGAGTTCCTTTATAAAAAATAGTACCTCCAAATCTAATTTTTGCATCTAAGGTTTCACCAACATTCACCTCTGCCTTACCTCCAATTGCAGCCCTCACAGTTGAAGCATCTGTTGCTTTTAGTTGATACCCATGATACACGCCTGCATCACTCACTTCAACAGTCTGATTTTTTGTTGTTCCCGTTAATTTCACCACTCCTGCAGAAACAGCTTTGATACTCAAATGTTTGGTTGCAACAACCATACTAATCAGAGCTCCTTCTTGAGTTTTTAATTCTAATTGAGGTTGCTTAAAATCTTTTGATGTGATGGTTGCTCCTTCATTGGCATCAATAATAGTAATTCCCTTCGAATAATATAATACAACCTTTGCTTTTCCATTAGCTAAGGTTTCAGGGAATTTTAAATAAATTTTTAAGGTATTATTCGCATTTTTAATCTTCACCTTTTCCGATTTTTCCCCGCGAATTACCAGCTCTTGTTTGTCTGATTTTATCAATTCTAAATCTATTCCATTGTATACCTTTAAGGTGGTGAAATCTCCAAGTGTTTTGGTAATTTCTGTTTGACCAAACACAGACATAGAGCAGATACATACAAGCGCTCTTATATAATTTTTCATTGCTTTTTATTAAAATTAGCATTTATCCTTATTACTATAAGGTCACTTTTTCTATTTTATTGTGACAAGTGTCTAGTAATCCTCAATTAAATTAAAATCTAGATGCTTGCGCTCTAAATCTGTGTTCTTTACACTCACGTTTACAATATCTCCTAATTGATACATCTGTTTTGTAGACTGCCCTACAATGGCATATTGTTTTTCATCAAAAATAAAATAATCACTTTTAATATCTCTAATACGCACCATACCTTCACATTTATTTTCAGAGATTTCTACATAAATACCCCATTCGGTAACACCAGAAATAACACCTTCAAATTCTTTATCCTGATGATCTTGCATATATTTAATCTGCATATATTTAATGGAAGAACGTTCTGCTTTCGAGGCCAATTCTTCCATTCTTGATGCATGTTTACATTTTTCTTCATATGCGTCTGCTTTTGGCGTTTTTCCGCCATCTAAATACTGTTGTAATAACCTATGCGTCATTACATCGGGATATCGCCTAATAGGGGATGTAAAATGGCTGTAATAGTCAAAAGCCAATCCATAGTGACCAATATTCTGTGTGGTATATTCTGCTTTACTCATTGATCGAATTGCCAAGGTCTCTACCATGTTCGATTCTGCTTTACCGTGCACATCTGCTAACAGCTTATTCAAAGACTGTGAAGTTGATGCTTTTGTTTCCGTATCTATGGAATACCCAAATTTTTTAATAATACCTTGTAATACAGCCAATTTATCAATATTTGGTTCATCGTGTATTCTATAAATAAAGGTTTTATTACTTGGCTTTCCTTTTTCTTTGCCAATGAACTCCGCTACTTTTCGGTTGGCCAATAGCATGAATTCCTCAATAAGCTTATTCGCATCTTTTGATTCTTTAAAAAAGACTCCTAAAGGATTTGCATCTTCATCTAAATTGAACTTTACCTCTACTCTATCAAAAGAAATTGCTCCTGCTTTCATGCGTCGTTTGCGCATTTTTTTTGCCAATTCATCCAACGTTAAAGTGGCTGCTACAATTTCTTTAGAAACCGTATATTCCTTATCTATAATTGAGATATTTTTAGGCATTGTATATGTACCTGGTTCTGCTAAAGTACAATTTTCTATGATGGCCTGTGCTTCTTCATAAGCAAAACGTTGATCAGAATATGTAACTGTTCTTCCAAACCATTGGTTTACAACCTTTGCTTTTTCATCTATTTCAAAAACTGCAGAAAAGGTTAATTTTTCTTCATGGGGTCTCAAAGAGCAAACACCATTTGATAACATTTCGGGAAGCATAGGTACTACTCTATCCACCAAATATACCGACGTTGCTCTGTCAAAAGCCTCATCATCTAACAAGGTTTTTTCCTCTAAATAATGAGAAACATCTGCAATATGAATACCAATTTCATAATGCCCATTTTCTAATACTTTAAAAGACAGTGCATCATCAAAATCTTTCGCATCTTTTGGATCTATTGTAAAGGTCAAATCAGCACGCATATCTCTACGCTTTGCTATTTCTTGTTCTGTAATTTCTAATGGCAATTCTGCTGCTGCCTCCTCTACCTCTGCAGGAAATTCATAGGGCAACCCGTATTCTAATAAAATAGAATGAATTTCTGTATTATGATCTCCAGGCTTTCCTAATACTTTGGTTATTTTACCGAAGGGATTCTTTGAGTTTTCTGGCCAATCTGTGATGGTAGCCACTACTTTATCTCCATCTTCTGCTCCATGTATTTTATTGGCTGCAATAAAAATATCAGCATACATTTTATGCGCATCTGGTATTACAAAACCAAAATTTTTATTCAATTGTAAAACCCCTACAAACTCAGTTTTTGCACGTTCAATTACTTCAACAACATCTGCCTCTAATTTTTTACTACCTCTTTTACTGTAGGTATATACCTTTACAGTATCTTGATGCAATCCTTTATTTAAATTGATTGACGGGATGAAAATATCTTCATCAAATTCTTCAGAAATAAAGTAAGCATTTCCATTAGAAGTAACATCTAAAGTTCCAATACTATATTTTCTTTCTACATTTATTTGGAATTTACCTCTATCCGTTTCTTTTATTTTTTTAGTAGCTACTAATATTGCTAACTTCTTTAATACTTGTGTCTTTCCGTCAGTATCTTTAATCCCTATTTTAGATGCAATTTGTTTGTAGTTAAATGACTTCGTAGCATCTTCATTTAATACTTTAAATATGTTTCTAGTCAAATCCTTTATGATTCTTCCTTTCTTTTTATAAATTTTCTTTTTTTTCTTTGACATCTGTCATACTATTTTAATGAAACCAAAATACAACTATTTCTAGTTAAAATAAATGAAATCATTGTTATCAATTCATTTTTGTATTTTGCTTGTTATTTTATTTACTATTTATGAATACTACATGGTTTTTAATACTAAATCCAACCTCTGGAAACGGAAAATCAAAAAAAAATTGGGAACACATTTCAACCTTATTAACAACACATGAAATTCAATTTTCTTATGCTTTTACAGCATACTCCAAGCACGAATGTGAACTCGTACAACAAGCTATTAAAAATGGATTTACTAAAATAATTTCTGTTGGTGGAGATGGTACGTTACATCATATAGTAAACGGAATAATGTCTCAAAATAACGTTAAAACTAGTACTATACAACTCGCAGTAATACCTATTGGTACTGGAAATGATTGGGTAAAAACCTATAATATTCCGACAAATATAGAAAAATCTATTTTAACAATTAAAAGAGGAAACATCCTCCTGCAAGACATTGGTTGTTTACAAACTGAAAATAACACGAATATCTTCTTTCATAACGTAGCTGGTATTGGCTATGATGGTTATGTTGTTAAACATTTAAATACTTTAAAAAAGTTTGGAAAAATTGCATATCTCTTAAGCGGTCTCTATAGTTTATTATCTTATAAAAAATCTACTTTACAACTTGAATTCAACAATCAAATACACACCGAAAAGTGTTTGATGACCATTTTTGGAATCTGTAAATTCTCTGGTGGAGGTATGCAATTCACAAAGGACGTAGACCCCACAGACGGCTTGTTAGACATTACCATTGCTAAAAATTTAACATTACTAGATCTCCTCATAAATCTGCCAAAACTATATACTGGTGCTATTGTAAATCATAAGAAAGTGACAACACATAAAACCAACACAATCAAAATCAAACCGACTTGTAAAAGAGAAACCAACTTTATTCAGGCTGATGGAGAACTTATAGATTCCGGATCTGTAAAAGTTACTATTGTTAAAAGTGCACTTCAATTTGTAATTCCTAAAAGTTAAAAAAAACCTAAATAATTTGTAACGTTTTCATAAATACTTCGTCTTTATAGTAGTATGAACTTCTACAGCTATGGAACATTTACAAAAAATAATACTTTTATTTATAATGATCTTTATCACCGGTATCTCTATTGCTGTTAAAAAGATCAATGCCCCTCTCAACACCCCTCAAGAGTCTATAGAAATCCGAAAAGATTCTTTAAAATTAAACAACCTAAAAAACACTACTGTTTAAAACAGTTCAATTACTTTTTAAAAATTCTTTTTTTAAGGTTATAAACACTTTATATTATTAATATAAAAAGCTTTTAAAAAATTTAAGAAAAAATAATATGTATGATATAGTGTTGATAGCTAGCATAATTTTTTGAATATTAATTTTGAGTTTTCACTTATTAAAAGCTATGAACAATTTATAAGTTGTTTAAAAGCTTAAAAATCAATTCAATTCTTTACTTATTAACAAAT
>JBELDQ010000001.1:51982-70150 GCA_042094215.1 Polaribacter sp.
TTATAAGTTGTTTAAAAGCTTAAAAATCAATTCAATTCTTTACTTATTAACAAATCTTATGAACATTGTAGTTTTAAATTTGGTTCGCTTTTTTCTAAATAAGATTGTAAACAAGCCGTTAATTTTATGTTGATAAAATGAAACCAAAAAGACATAAAAAAAGTTGGTTATGTAAAAAACATTCTTGTATTGTAATAATAATTGAAAGAATCAAAAAAACTTTTAATTATTTGATAATAGTTCTTAACATTTAGATAATAGAGATAAATACTTTAGTATAAGTAGGTTATTAAAAACTGTAAAAAATAGGATGTTAAAAACTGTTGATAACCATCTTTATCCCTATTTTTGTGATACATAACACAATTAAACTCACGTAATTATGACTATTGCAATTGGTAACGATCACGCAGGAACTGCTTATAAGTTCGAAATTATAAAAAAACTAGAAGCGAAGGGGTACACGGTGTTAAACTTTGGAACAGATACAGAAGATAGTATGGATTATCCAGATGCAATACATCCAACCGCAGCAGCAGTAGCATTGGGAAAGGCTGAATTTGGAATTATTTTATGTGGTAGTGGTAATGGGGCTCAAATGACTGCTAATAAGCATCAGAGCGTTAGGGCTGCTTTGTGTTGGAATAATGAATTGGTAGCATTAACACGTCAACATAATGATGCTAACATATTAACAATACCCGCGAGATTTGTTTCTCTTCAGCAAGCTTTAGGTTTTGTAGAAATTTTTTTAGCTACTGATTTTGAAGGAGGTAGACATCAAAATAGGGTTGAAAAAATATCTTGTTAACTATGGAATTGTTTGTTAAAAAGTTCAATGATTTAAGTATAGATGACTTGTATGCTATTTTGCAATTACGATCAGAAATATTTGTTGTAGAACAAAATTGTGTATATCAAGACATAGACTTTAAAGATCAAAAAGCGCTACATGTTATTGGTATAAAGAAGAATATAATCGTTGCATATACTAGAATTTTTGCTCCAGGTATTTATTTTAAAGAAGCAAGTATTGGTAGGGTATTGGTAAAAGAAGGTGAACGTAAACATGGATATGGATACGATTTAATGAAGGCTTCTATTGAGGCAATTGATACTTTTTATAAGGTCACTGAAATTACCATTTCTGCGCAAGAATATTTAGCTAAATTTTATCAGAATCTAGGATTTAAACAAGTAGGAAAAGGCTATTTAGAAGATGGGATCCCTCATATTGAGATGCTTCGAAATTAACAAAGTTTTTTCACTTCTTTTACCTGCCCTAAAGAGAGGTCTTCTAAGACAATAGAACCTATACGCACGCGTATTAGACGTAATGTAGGATGCTTTACTGCGGCAGTCATTTTACGAACCTGTCTAAATTTTCCTTCGGTAATGGTGATCGATATCCAACTTGTAGGACCATGGCGTTCATCTCTAATTTTTTGAGTTCTATTGGGGAAATTGGGTGTCCTTATAATTCTTGCTTCACAGGGTTTTGTTGTGTATTTTTTACCTTCAATACTAATTTCTATTCCTTGCTTTAAGTTCCCTATTTCATGCTGTGTAATGATTCCATCAACTTGCACATAGTATTCTTTTTCTACTTTCCTACTTCGAATATATTCGCTTACTTTTCCATCAGTTGTTAATAACAATAACCCTTCAGAATTGACATCTAAACGACCAATAGCCATAGTGCCTTCAGGAAAATTGTACAACTCACCTAATAATTTTTTTTTACGTTTTGTTTGATTGTTGATAAACTGAGAGAGATACCCATACGGTTTGTGTGCTATAAAATGTTGCTGCTTCTGCATAGACTGCGTTCAAATAAAGTACAAATTAACAAAAATATTTACTTAGAATGGTGCACACAGAGTAATATGAGTTAGGAAATTAGCATTACTTCTTAGTTGTGTATTGTCTTTTTTCTCTATCCCATATGTGTGCACTATACGTCATGATCTGCATGTATTTAAGGAATTGCTATTTCGACGGAAAAAACGGCTTTTCCTGAATTCAGTAGCATCGTATCCTCTGAATATTTTTGTGCTACTAACTCGGGAAAATGTGTAATGGGTTCAATACAAAGCATGGTGTTTTCTTCTGTCCATAACATAAAATGCTCAAAGCCTTCGGTGGTAATTTTAATGTCTTTCTTTTTGGTATTGTGCAGCGTTATTACATGTGTATTCAAGATAGGTAATGCATCAGAACCAGCAGAAAAAATAGTATCTAAATTTATTTTTTTAGAGGATGTAGTGAGTGTTTCATTGCCTAATCCAGACAACTTAAATGCTGGATGATAACCCAACATGTAAGGCATATTTTCTTCAGAATGTATTTCGAAAGTAATCGCTAAAGTTTCATTGGTAAGCTCAAACTTCTTTGTAAAATAAAAATCATAGGGCCAAAAAACAGACTCTTGTAACGATTTTGTTGGAAACTTTCGATTCTTTAAAGGTGTGTGTTGTGCATATGTTTTTGAAAACAATGCCGTTTGTGTGGTCTTTTCAACCAATTCATAGGTGAATTCACGCAATAGACCATGTTGATCAAGAATTGCATCTCCTTTTTTTGTTGAAACAATATGATTGTTTTTAATGGTTGGACCAATAATAGGAAACATCTCTGTATCAGAATTACTCCATCCTTTATCCTCTTTTTGGTGTATGTATTCGATGCCATATTTTTGGAAACTAATCAATTCTCCTTTCTCAACTTTTACCTGAGAAAGACCGTTTCTACTTTGCAATACAATTGTTTCTTTCATCTCAGATTAAAAGTACAAAAAATAGTAAAAACAAAAGGATGTTTTTGTAACTTAGTGGCTCTTATTTTAAAAAAAATTTAGCAGAAAGTATATGGCAGTAGATAAAGAAAAGCAAGCAAAATTAAAGGCGTTACAACTTACTTTAGATAAGTTGGATAAAACCTATGGAAAAGGAGCCGTAATGAAAATGGGCGATAGCCAAGTAGAAGATGTTGAAGCAATTTCATCGGGTTCATTAGGATTGGATTTAGCTTTAGGTGTTGGTGGATATCCAAGAGGAAGAATTATAGAAATTTATGGACCGGAGTCTTCTGGTAAAACAACCTTAACGATTCATGCCATAGCAGAAGCTCAAAAGGCAGGCGGAATTGCTGCTTTTATTGATGCAGAGCATGCTTTTGATCGTTTTTATGCAGAAAATTTAGGAGTAGATATAGATAACTTAATCATTTCTCAACCAGATTACGGAGAACAAGCCTTGGAAATTGCAGATAATTTGATTAGCTCTGGAGCTATTGATATTGTTGTAATTGATTCTGTTGCTGCATTAACGCCAAAATCAGAAATTGAAGGCGAAATGGGAGATTCAAAAATGGGGCTTCATGCGCGTTTAATGTCACAAGCATTGCGTAAATTGACAGGTACAATTCACAAAACAAATTGTACGGTTATTTTTATCAATCAGCTGCGTGAGAAAATAGGAGTTATGTTCGGTAATCCAGAAACAACAACAGGAGGAAATGCATTAAAATTCTATGCTTCTGTGCGATTAGATATTAGGAGAAGAACACAAATTAAAGACGGTGATCGCGTTATTGGTAACAGTACCAAAGTGAAAGTTGTAAAGAATAAAGTAGCGCCTCCTTTTCAATTGGCAGAGTTTGATATTATGTATGGACAAGGGATCTCTAAAGTTGGAGAAGTCTTGGATATCGGTGTAGAATTAGGTATTATTAAGAAAAGTGGTTCTTGGTTTAGCTACGGTGAAACGAAGTTAGGACAAGGTAGAGATGCTGTAAAAAAATTAATTAAGGACAATCCAGAATTAGCAGAAGAACTTGAAGTAAAAATAAAAGAAGCTATTGAAAATCAAGAATAATTAAAAGTTCTAAGTACCAAAACCGCTGTAGAAGTAATCAATCAACAGCGGTTTTTTTGTTATTACATGTTACAGATTACAGAACATATTGTTTTAAAGCCCATCAAAAAAATAGATGCGACCATGTTATTCATAGTAATGAATGAGGTGTATACTGCTGCGTATCAACATTTTTGGAAGGATCAAGGAAATTGGTATATACAGGCTCAATATAGTAAAGAAAATATAGAAAAAGAACTCCAACAAGAGCATGCATCCTATTATTTTATTGTTTTTAATGATGAGGTCATTGGAAACTTTAGAATCTTGTGGAATGAGAAATTATCAGGATTGGAGCATAAAAAATCGGTGAAGCTTCACCGATTGTACTTACATTCAAAAACCCAAGGAAAAGGTATAGGAAAAAGCTTAGTGAATTGGTTAGAGTTCACAGCGAAATCTCGCGGGTATGAGCTTATTTGGTTAGACGCCATGAATGCACAGCCTCAAGCATTTCAATTTTATAAAAAGCTAGGCTACCATTACCATTCTCATTGCTTTTTAGATTTTAAACTTCTACATCCCGATGTTAGAAAAATGAGTCAACTTTACAAAGAACTTTAAACACCTGTACTTCCAAATCCGCCAGTACCTCGTTCTGTTGTGTCTAGTTCGGTAACTTCTTTCCACTGCACACGTTCGTGTTTTGCGATGACCAATTGTGCAATTCTTTCTCCATCATTAATCACAAAATCTTGGTTTGATAGGTTTACTAAAATCACGCCTATTTCTCCACGGTAGTCAGCATCTACTGTACCAGGAGCATTTAATACGGTAATTCCTTTTTTTGCAGCCAGACCACTTCTCGGTCGCACTTGTGCCTCAAAGCCTATAGGTAATGCAATAAATAAACCTGTTTTAACAATAGTTCTTTCTAAAGGTTTTAATGTGATTGCAGTTGCAATATTTGCTCTTAAATCCATTCCCGCAGATCCGGAGGTTTCGTAGGTTGGTGTGGCGTGTTTTGAAGTATTTATAATTTGAACATTCATGACTTTAGCGTTTTATAAAATGTTTAATTTGTTTTTTTTCAGCGAAAAATAAGAGTGTAAAGTAGGTGAAAAGCGTTAAAATAGAAAACCAATAGTCACCTCTAAAATAAAGAAAAGAACAATAAGAGAGTGCACTAGAAAATATTACATACACTATAATCTTTCCAATCTGATAGGGAACAGGGTATTTTTTTCTACCTACATAATAAGAAATACACATCATAAAAGTATAGGTAATTAATGTTGCCCAGGCAGATGCAATAAAGCCAATTTCAGGAATCATTAGGACATTAAAAATAATGGTTATTATAGCCCCAGCAACAGAGAAATACATGCCAAACCTTGTTTGGTCTGTAAGTTTATACCAAATAGATAAATTGTTGTAAATACCTAAAAATAAGTTTGCTAATAAAATAATAGGAACAATTTCTAAAGCCTCAAAATAGGTCGATTTTCCCAAAAGAATGCTTGCAAAAAGATCGATAAATACCACTACAAACAACATAAAAAACGCACCTAATATTGTAAACCAAGTGAGTATTTTAGCATAGGTCTCTTTGGCATTTTGTTTAGCTGCTTGGTTAAAGAAAAAAGGTTCTGCTCCTAGCCTAAAAGCCATAATATAGAGCATCATAAACACCCCTAATTTATAACAAGCAGCGTAGATGCCCATTTGTTCTTTCCCCACTAAATTTCCTAGCAAGAGTTTGTCTAGGTTTTCATTGGTTACAAAAGCCAAACTACCTACCATTATAGGAAGTCCGTATTGCAGCATTCTTTTGAGAAGTTGAGGCTCAAAAGAAAGTTTAAATCTAAAAATAATTGGAGATAGGAGCACAAAAGTAACGGCACTTGCAATGGTTCCAGCGACAAAAATATGCAGTACTTTAGGATTGTTATGATAGTATTCTAAAAGAAATTCGGGCAGCCAAATAGCATTGTTTATAGCATAAGGAACAAACCACAAGAAGGCCACGTTTAAGAGAGCAAAAATTGCGATATAGAGCACTTTATACATCGTAAAACGGATGGGTTTATTAGACACACGTAAATAGGCATATGGAATTACAACAAGCGTATCTAAAGTAATGGTGAGCACGAGTAGCTGAAAAAATAAAGGGGTATCAAATCCAAAAAAAGCTGCAAGGTTTTTGCTATATATTAAGGCAAAAAATACAAATAGAAAGGAGGTTCCAAGTAAACTAAAAAAAGCGGTAGAAATCACTTTACCCTTCTCCTTTTCTTTAGAAAAAAAACGAAAGAAAGCCGTTTCCATACCATAGGTTAACAAGGCATTAAAATAGGCTGCATAGACATAATAATCTGTATTGACAGCGTATGTTTCTGCTTGAAGCGTAGCGGTGTGAAGTTTTACCAATAGAATATTTATTGCTCTAGGCAATACCGCAGCAACCCCATAAATAATGGCATCTTTAAAAAATCGTTTTAAGCTACTCAACAGAAATAAGTCTTTGCACAAATATAATAATTACCACAACTTTTGTGTGTTAGAACATAGTTTTCTTACTTTTGAAGTTCTAAATGGTGTATAATATGAGTAAAAATCCGAAGATAGCGGTTTTTGGTGGCGGTAGTTGGGCAACAGCAATTGTAAAAATGTTGTCAGAAAATGTGGAAGTAGTAGGTTGGTATATGCGCAGTGTTTATGCGATAGAGCATATCAAAAGGAATAAACACAATCCTAATTATTTAAGTTCTGCTGAGTTGCATCCAGAACAATTAGATTTATCAAATAATATCAATGAAATCGTAGCGAATTACGATGTTTTAATTTTTGTAATTCCATCAGCATTTTTAAAGTCTGAATTGGATAAGTTAACGGTTTCTATTGAAAATAAAATTGTCTTTTCGGCTATTAAAGGAATTGTTCCAGAGACTGGTTTAATTGTTGGAGAACATTTCAATGAGACGTATAATATTCCGCTACAAAACATAGGTGTTTTAACAGGGCCTTGTCATGCAGAGGAAGTAGCTATGGAAAGATTGTCTTATTTAACCTTGGCCTGTCAAGATCAAGACAAGGCAAAGATGTTGAGTCAATACATCGCGGGGAGATACATCAAAACAAAGATTTCTGATGATATTATTGGAACTGAATATGCTGCTATGCTAAAGAATATCTATGCAATTGCTGCGGGAATAGCCCATGGGTTAGGCTATGGTGATAATTTTCAATCTGTACTAATGAGCAATGCTATTCGTGAAATGAAGCGTTTTATAAAAAAGGTACATCATATGAAGCGAAATATCAATAACTCGGCGTATTTAGGAGATTTATTAGTAACAGGA
Organism: Polaribacter sp.; assembly: GCA_042094215.1. Classification (GTDB taxonomy): domain Bacteria; phylum Bacteroidota; class Bacteroidia; order Flavobacteriales; family Flavobacteriaceae; genus Polaribacter. The sequence continues at coordinate 59,199 of JBELDQ010000001.1, forward strand.
TATTCTACTTTTAGTAGAAATAGAATGTTTGGAAATATGATTGGTAAAGGGTATACAGTAAAATCTGCTCAACTAGAAATGAGTATGGTTGCAGAGGGGTATTATGCTGCTAAGAGTGCGTATAAAATAAATCAGGAGAATGCTGCAAAAACACCAATTATTGACGCTGTTTATCAGGTTTTATATAATGGAAAAGAAGCAAAAGACCAGTTTGAAAAACTCACACATAAATTGAATTAGTTGTTTGTTTTACATTTAATAACGTGTACTTTTTCTTTTTTAGGTTCGTTTGTATATCGAACTAATCAATTGCTTCAGACAACAAATATTTTTGACTAAAAAGACCCATATTTAGGGCGTTTAATGCTGCTATTTTATCGTCAGTTTTCACCAATAATGAGGTGTTATAATTACTTCCTCCGTAAGAAATCATACGAATAGGAATCCCTTTTAACGCATTGAAAATTTGTGCGCTGATGCCTTCTTTTTTTTGTGAAAAATTACCAGCAACGCAAATAATACTTAAATCAGCGTCAATTGCTACCTTCCCAAAAGGAGCTAATTCACGAATTATTTCGGGAAGATAAGAAATATCATCGACAGTTAAGGAAACTGCAACCTCAGATGTTGTAATCATGTCAATTGGTGTTTTATAGGTTTCAAAAATTTCAAAGATTTTCTTGAGAAAACCATAAGCTAATAGCATGCGATACGATTTGATTTTGATCGCAGTAATACCGTCTTTAGCAGCAATGGCAGTGACGCCATTTTTTACGGGTCTGTTTTTTATAATCGTTCCTTTAGATTCTGGATTGAATGTGTTTTTTAGCAGCACTGGAATGTTATTGTCTTTTGCCGGTATTAGGCTTTGAGGGTGTAGTATTTTGGCGCCAAAATAAGCTAGCTCTGCAGCTTCGTCAAAAGATATTTCTTCTATAGAAAAAGTGTTTTCCACATAACGAGGGTCATTATTGTGCATACCATCTATATCGGTCCAAATTTGTATTTCGGTTGCTTGAATTGCGGCACCAATAAGAGAAGCTGTGTAATCACTCCCTCCACGTTGTAAATTCGATACCGCTCCTGTTTCATCTTTACAAATAAACCCTTGCGTAATCCAAAGATGCTCTTTGCTAGCTAACAAAGGACTTAGTCGTTCAGTAATAACATCAATTTTAGGTTCTTTATGTGCATCAATTTCCATAAAATGCAATGCTGAAATTAATGTAGACGCTATCTGAGATTCTTCTAAATACAGCTGTACCAATTGACTAGACATCAACTCTCCTTGTGCCAGGATCTTATTTTCTATATTTTCTTCATCTTCTTTTTCTATCCAGCTCTTGAGAATCGTAAAGGTTGTGATGGAAAATAATTTGGCTTTTTCTTTGAATGTTGTAGTGCTGTATAAGGCTTCAATAATGCCCAAGTTCGAGGCGTGAAGTGTTCTTAAACTTTCTATCGCTTCCTTTTTCTGAGACTTTTGTAAGTGGTTTACAATGGCAACTAGTGCATTTGTGGTGCCAGATACAGCCGATAAAACAACAATCTTTGGTGTACTTGTTTGCGTAATAATACGGACTACTTTTTTAATACTTTGAGCAGTTCCTAGTGAGGTTCCTCCGAATTTTAAAACATACATAACTTTAAATTTTTAGTAAAAAAACAACGAAACTGCTCGTAGTACTATTTTATTTAATATTTTTACATATTATAACACTATGTTTAAATTTAAACAGCTATGAAAACAATTCAAGAGGCCGTCGAGACCACCATTCGAAAAACACCGTTTATAGAAGAGGCGCTTAACGAGAAATTGATCAACGTTTCTTCGTTGGCGAGAGTTATTTTACCGGAGGTATCACAATTATTAAAAAAAGATATTAAAATTGGTGCTGTCATGATGGCTATCAATCGCTTATCTCCAGCGAGCGAATTGCGTATTCGTAAAAACATTAAAAAACTAGCAATCAATTTAGGTGATTTTATCGTACGATCTGATTTATGTGATTTTACATTTAAAAACACCCCGTCATTGCTAAAAGAAATTTCTAAGATTTTAAGTAAATCAGCAGATAGTAATGATTATTTCTTAACAGTATCTCAGGGAATATTTGAGACGAATATTGTTACGAGTAAAAACTTACAACAATATGTTGAAGAGATTTTTAAGAAAGAAACGTTAATTCATAGTGTTTTAGATCTCGCATCAATAACACTAAAGCTACCGAAAGAAAACTTGGAGCAATCAGGAGTCTATTATTTTATATTAAAGCAGTTGGCTTGGGCAAATATTCCTTTGCAGGAGGTGATTTCTACGACCCATGAAATGACCATCGTGGTCAAAGAAAAGGATGTCAATGAAACCTTTGCCATTTTAATGGATTTAAAATTAAACTAGAGTACATGAGCAAGATAGATCCTTATGCGTCCCTAAGAATAAAGGAGTTTCCTATTTTTTTATTGGTACGTTTTGCATTGGTTTTTGGTTGGTCTATGCAATTTATTATCATAGAATGGCAAGTATATAGCATTACAAAGAATCCATTATCTCTTGGAATTATAGGGTTGATGGAGGTCATACCCGCCTTATCCATGGCCTTGTTTGCAGGGCATATTGTAGATCAAAAAGAAAAGCGAAATTTACTAGCCATATGTATTGCTGCATTTTCATTGATTAGTCTTGGGTTGTTTTTTGTGACGTGGCCTGAGTTTACAAAAAATTGGTCAACAACTACCGTTTTGTATTCAATTTATGTACTTGTTTTTATTGGGGGCTTTTTACGCTCTTTTTTCGGACCCACAATATTTTCTTTAATTGCATTAATTGTTCCTAAAAAGCTATACCCTAATGCAGCAACATGGAGTAGTTCTACCTGGCAATTGGCCTCTGTATTAGGCCCTGCTTTTGCTGGTTTATCAATTCATTGGATTGGTGTGCATTGGTCTTTATGTATTGTATTTTCGCTGGTTTTGTTGTCATTTTCATTGGTCTTTTTTATCAAAAGAAAACCTATTTTAAATCCAAAAATTGGAGAGCCTGTTTTTCAAAGTTTAAAAGAAGGAATCAAATTTGTATATCAAACAAAAGCCATCTTTGGAGCCATCACATTAGACATGGTTTCTGTGCTATTTGGAGGTGCTGTGGCTTTGCTCCCTATCTATGCACAGGATATTTTAAAAGTAGGTCCGGAAGGCTTTGGCGCCCTTAGAGCAGCGCCTGCAATAGGTGCTTTTTTAACCATGTTGGTTACTGCATATATTCCAATTAGTAAAAATGCAGGGATGAAATTATTAGCCGCGATTTTTGGTTTTGGGGTGAGTATCATTGTTTTTGGTCTGTCTTCTGTTTTTTGGATTTCATTAGTTGCGCTCTTTTTTAGTGGTGTTACCGATGGTGTTTCTATGGTTATCAGACAAACTATTTTTCAATTAAAAACGCCAGATCACATGCGAGGGAGAGTCTCTTCTGTAAACTCTATGTTTACAGGTTCTTCCAATGAGTTAGGTGCTTTTGAAAGCGGTGTCACGGCAAAACTAATGGGAACCGTGACGGCTGTGGTATTTGGAGGAACAATGACCTTAATTACAGTCATTACAACCGGAATTGTTTCTCCTTCATTTAGAGCATTGGATTTGACCAAAGATTTGGAAGAACACGAAAATTCTGAAGAATAATTTCGAATACTAGCAAAAAGGGAACAGTTTTTGTAATTATAGTAGAAAAAATAAGCTATGAAAAAGACAATCCTCTTTTTAGTATGTATTGGTATATCAACAATTACCTTCGCTCAAAACTATACCGTAGAGGTTCGAGACGGTGCAACAGATCAACCCATTGCTAATGCTCATATTACACAAGGAAAAGAAGTGTATTTAACCAATGATAAGGGATTGGTTACCCTTGTCAAGAGATCGCCCAAAAAAGTAGCGGTTTCTCATGTAAAGTATCACAGCAAATTCATTGAGTTATCTGATTCAAAAAAGGTAATAGTGTATCTTACAGAAACAGCCTCTCTCCTTGATGAAGTAACAATCACATCGAAAAGGAATTTAAAAAAGTACATACAATTTAAGAGTTTACCGAAAATTCCAAAACCTATTCACTCTTTTGGAGCCATTCTTAAAGGTGATAAATTGTATACTTTTGGAGGCGATGCCTCCATAATTAGAGAATCAAATAAAAAAGGACTTAGTGAGATGGCTGAATCTGGAGATAGTCCACTAGCATTTCTCACTAGAAATAAGCCATCTAATTTTTATCGATATCGAAAACATATTTTTACGTATGATTTTATACAAGGTTCATGGGAAACGAAAGAAATAAAAACAAAACCAAGGGCCTACCATAAAGCAATAGCTTATAAAGATGATGTATATATTTTAGGAGGTAAAAGTCTTTCAACTTCAAATAAAAGAGAATTATTGGCGTCTCAAATAGAAATACTAAACACAGCGAATGATTCTATTATTATTGATGAAATGAATCCACATCAAGGTGTGAATGCAGAGGCTTTGGTGTTTGAAGATAAATTGTTGGTAATAGGAGGTTCCTTAAAGTTAAAAGAGCAAGGAGGAAAAGAATATACAGATAAAATACATTTTTACGATTTTAAAACGGGCTATTGGTATTTGTTAACAACCATGTCTAAAGGAAAAGAGGCTCGAGGTGTTATTGTTGACAATACCCTTTATTTGTTTGGAGGTAATAGCAATAAGATGCTTACCGAGATAGAGAGTTTTGATCTGGATACAGCAAAATGGAAAAATGAAGGAAATTTGTTTACTGCGATGGAAAAACCAGCCATAACAACTCATAATAAAACTATTTATCTTTTTGAAAAAGACAGGTTAGTCACCTATCATACAAAAACAAAAGAGTTAAAAGAATACCGAATAGAGTTGCCATTCTATTTTGCTGAGATGTTTTATAGAGACGATAAATTATACATTGTTGGGGGCTCTGATAAAAAAGATTTCGAAAACACTCCTCAGAGAAATTTTGTTGAAATCTCTCTAGATGAATTTGATACCACAAGGGTGAAAAACGAGAAAGTTTTATAGGTTTTTTAAAATATTTGTGGGCAATCCATCAATGCTAGTTTGATTTTTTTCGCCCCAATAATCTTCTATTCCTTTTGCTCCCTTTTCTGTGGCCCATTCATTAAGTTCGTGGCGTTCTCCTTGGTACTCGTAGAAAGGAATTGACATGCCACAAGAGGTTTGTGCACTTACTATTTCGATATCATAAATTTGACGTGTTCCAGGAGTTTTAGGAAACAGCGCAATTAGTTCGTCCCATGTTGCATTGGTTGGTTTGATTTCTTTTCCTTTTCCATACAAGCGTAAAATATTTGGGGCACCTTCAAACGAGCAAAACATCATGGTAATGCGGTTGGACGCTAATAAATGTGCGGCAGTTTCATTACCACTACCTGTTACATTTAACCAAAGCACTCTGTTTTTGCCAAGTACTCTAAAAGAATCCATTCCTTTAGGAGATACATTGATCCGACCTTCAGCCGGTGCAGTGGCAACAAAGAATATTTTTTGTGCTTCTATAAATTTCTGAAGTCTTTTGGTAATTGCGGGATAAAACTTTGCCATGATCGATGGGTTTAAAATTGAAAGTTACAGAAAAAAAGAGGTAAAAAGAGTCGGTTTTTCTATTAATTGCTACCTTTAGAAAAATTAAAAAATTCTTTTATGGAGTATGGTTTTTTGTCGGTAATTCCACCAATTGTTGCAATTATTTTGGCCCTAAGAACAAAGCAGGTATACATTGCATTGCTTTTTGGTATTTGGTTTTCTTGGCTCATTATCGAAGGGTGGAATCCTTTAGCGGGTACTTTGGCCATGATAGAAGGGATGGTCAATGTTTTTAAATCAGCAGGAAATACAAGAACCATTATGTTTAGTGCCTTGGTTGGTGCGTTGTTGTTATTTATTCAGTATTCTAGAGGAGTTGAAGGCTTTATCAACAGTCTAAACAAGTTAATAGAGAAAGTTGAGCTTAAACAAGCGGGGTACAGTCGTGTGTTGGTGCAGGTATTGGCAACCGTAACCGGTATTTTATTGTTTGTAGAAACTAGTATTAGTTCGTTAACCGTGGGAACCTTGTATCGTCCTGTTTTTGATAAATTGAAAATACCAAGAGAAAAACTCGCATATATTGCGGATTCTAGCTCGGCGCCCTCCTCAATTTTAATTCCTTTTAATGCTTGGGGAGCGTTTATTATGGGTTTGCTATTAACCCAAGGAATTGACAAGCCTTTTTCAGTAATGATAGCATCTATTAAATACAATTTCTATCCCTTATTAGCTATCGCTATTGTTTTTATAGTCATACTGACAAGAAAAGACTGGGGTGCAATGAAAAGCGCGGAAAAGAGAACCAAAGAAACAGGTTTGTTGATGAACGAAGGCGCTGCCCCTATGGTTTCTGATACTGTTACGTCATTCCCACCAAAAGAAGGTATTGAAGCCAAGGCGTATAATATGATTGTACCGCTATTGGTGATGGTTTTTATGATGCCGATCAATTTAATATACACGGGCTGGAGCAGTGTAAAAGAAGCTTCATCATGGGCAGACCATGCCGCACAGGCCATTGGAAATGGTTCGGGATCCTCATCTGTGTTATATGCAGTAATTGCCTCTTTATTGGTAGCGATGCTCATGTATTTTATACAAGGTATTATGAAACCGAAAGAAGCGGTTGATTTAACCTTAAAAGGCATTGGAGAATTGATGCCGTTGGCTTTATTGATGCTCTTAGCATTTGCTATTGGCGATGCTTGTAAAGAGCTAGAAACAGGGATCTATGTAGCCAATGCAACCAAAGATTGGTTGTCTCCAGAACTGCTGCCTGCTGTTGTGTTTATGATTAGTTCTTTTATTGCTTTTTCTACCGGAACCTCTTGGGGAACATTTGCCATTATGATGGCCATTGCCATTCCGATGGCGAACATTCACAGTGCAGACATTACCATTGTGGTTGCCGCTACTTTGGGTGGTGGCATTTTCGGAGATCATTGTTCTCCGATTTCAGATACCTCCATCATTTCCTCTATGGCCTCTGCTAGTGATCATATAGATCATGTAAAAACACAATTGCCCTATGCCTTAATTGGTGGAATCGTTACCACGTTAATGTACTTGGTACTTGGCTTTTTAGGATAATGTTCGCGTTAGAGAGCGCTTAAACTTATAATTGAGGTTGCTTCATTTATTTTGAAACAAGCAAAGGAACTATTCTGCTAAGATTCCGCGCTTTTTTAGGGCAGGAATCATGCGTAATGCACCTTCTTTAATGGTGTTTTGTTCAAATAAAAATGTTTTTTCATGTAAGGTATTGCCTTCAAAAAAGGTCACATGAAATCGGTTGTGTAGCTTGAATAATTCTGGCTGAATAAACTCTACTTTTGCAAAAGTATTGGCAGGTAGTTTGTCTAATTTTTTACGCAATAAAGATGTTGTTTTTGTTTCGTTAAATCCTTGAGAAACAATCACAACCAATTCTACATCAATGTCTTTGTTATTAATGATGTAAATGTTCCAATCGTCTGTTTTATAAATGTCATTGTATTCATAGACAACAGCGATTTCTATATCGGTAACTTCCGGAATTTTAATGTCTTTTCTCATGATATCTCATTATGCAGCAAAGAATGCTGTGCTTCGCAAGCTATTAAAACAGTACTTTAAATGCAGTAATAGGGTTATATTACAGACTTAAACTGTTCTAAGAAACGTTTGTCATTTTCGTAAAACATTCTAATATCTGGGATCTGATATAACAGCATGGCAATACGTTCAATACCCATACCAAAGGCATATCCAGAATATTTTGTAGGATCAATGTTTGCATTTTTCAATACATTAGGATCTACCATTCCGCAGCCCATAATCTCTAACCAACCGGTTCCTTTCGTGATTTTGTAATCGGTCTCTGTTTCTAATCCCCAATAAATATCTACTTCGGCACTTGGCTCTGTAAAAGGAAAATAAGAAGGACGTAAACGAATCTTAGACTTTCCAAACATTTCTTTGGTAAAGTAGAGTAGTGTTTGTTTCAAATCAGCAAAAGAAACATCTGTGTCAATGTACAACCCTTCTACTTGATGAAAAATACAATGCGCTCTCGCAGAGATATCCTCATTTCTAAAAACTCTTCCAGGAGAAATTGTTCGAATAGGAGGTGTGTTGTTTTCCATATACCTCACTTGCACAGAAGAGGTGTGCGTTCTTAGCAAAGTATCAGGGTTTTTATCAATAAAAAAAGTATCCTGCATGTCTCTTGCCGGGTGGTATTCTGGTAAGTTTAATGCTGTAAAGTTATGCCAGTCATCTTCAATCTCTGGGCCTTCAGAAACGGTAAATCCAATTCTATTGAAAACCTCAATAATTTGATTCTTTACCAAAGATATTGGATGTCTTGAACCCAATTCTATAGGTTCAGAAGGACGTGTTAAATCTCCATAAAAAGAACTGTGCTCTGTGGTGCTTTCAAGCGCTTCATTAAGTTCAGCTACTTTTTCTTCAGCAGATTTCTTTAAAGTATTGAGTGTTTGTCCAAATTCTTTTCGAAGTGAAGCATCTACATTTTTAAATTCCGCAAACAAGTCTTTTAAAATCCCCTTACTCCCTAAATACTGTATTCTAAACGCTTCAACCTCTTCCTTAGAAGTTGCATTAAAAGTGCTTACATCACCAATTAGTTCTTTTACTTTATCTAACATCTTATTTTTTCTAAATAAATAGGTTGCAAATTTAGGATTTTTATATCAATTAAACTCTAGGTTTTACAAAGAGTTCACCTCTCTAAAATTCTACTTTACGAAATCGATTGAGAAAAATGCAAAAACCACTAAAATAAACCCCTTTTTTAAATTTAAAGAATTGAAAATTAGTTATATTTGCGGGATTAAATTCAAATTAACAAACACATCAATAATATAAATAGATTTAACCTATGGAATCTAAAATAAACGCATTTATGGATTACGTGAAACAACGTAATTCTAATGAACCAGAATTTTTACAAGCTGTCCATGAAGTAGCAGAAACTGTTATTCCATTTATAGAGAACAATCCTAAGTATCAAGGGAAGAAATTGTTAGAGAGAATGGTGGAGCCAGAGAGAACGTTAATGTTTAGAGTTCCTTGGGTAGATGACAATGGAGAAACACAGGTAAATAGAGGGTATAGAGTTGAGTTTAACTCGGCAATTGGACCCTACAAAGGAGGCTTGCGTTTTCATCCTTCTGTTAACTTATCGATTTTAAAGTTCTTAGGATTTGAGCAAGTATTCAAAAACTCATTAACAACTTTACCAATGGGTGGAGGAAAAGGAGGAGCTGACTTTAATCCAAAAGGAAAATCTGATAGAGAGGTGATGGCATTTTGTCAAGCATTTATGGCTGAATTATTTCGTCATATTGGAGCAAACACAGATGTTCCTGCTGGAGATATTGGTGTTGGAGGAAGAGAAATCGGATTCATGTTTGGACAATATAAAAAATTACGAAACGAGTTTGTTGGGGTGCTAACAGGAAAAGGTTCTGCTTGGGGAGGTTCTTTAATTAGACCAGAAGCAACAGGATATGGAGATGTGTACTTTGCACAGAATATGCTAAAAACAAAAGGCGATTCTTTTCAGGGAAAAACAGTCATTGTTTCTGGATCTGGAAATGTGGCGCAATATGCTACTGAAAAAGCCACTGAATTAGGTGGTAAAGTAGTAACGATGTCAGATTCTTCAGGATATATTTACGATGCAGATGGAATTGATGCTGAGAAATTAGCGCATGTTATGGAAATTAAAAATGTTCGTAGAGGAAGAATCAGTGAGTATATAGAAACATACCCATCAGCAAAATTCTTCGCTGGAGAAAGACCTTGGTCTGTAGTCGGTGACGTAGCGTTGCCATGTGCGACTCAAAATGAATTGAATGGAGAGGAAGCAAAGACATTGTTAGCAAATGGATGTATTTGTGTCGCTGAAGGAGCCAATATGCCTTGTACACCAGAAGCAATTACAGCATTTCATGAAGCAAAGATTTTATTTGCTCCAGGAAAAGCATCAAATGCCGGAGGAGTAGCAACATCTGGTTTAGAAATGAGCCAAAACTCTTTGCGTTACAACTGGACGCGAGAAGAGGTAGATGGGAAATTAAATCAAATTATGAATGATATTCATGCTTCTTGTGTTGCTTATGGAACCGACGAGAATGGCTATGTAGATTACGTGAAAGGCGCAAATGTTGCTGGTTTCGTAAAAGTTGCAGATGCCATGTTAGATCAGGGTGTTGTGTAAGCAGCTCTTGTGATATAAAATTGAAAAGCGCTTCACATATGAAGCGCTTTTTTTATTTTTACAATTCAATGTATTTAGATATGATTATTTCGAAAAACAACATCCTACAAGGAAAACACAGCAAACCTATTTTAGTAGATGTTTTTTACAACGAGACACAGCAATCCAAACCGGTTGTTATTTTTTGTCATGGATACAAAGGTTTTAAAGATTGGGGAGCCTGGAACCTCATGGCAAAAGCATTTGCAGACGCAGGTTTTTTCTTTGTGAAGTTTAATTTTTCTCACAATGGAGGTACTGCAGAAGATCCAATAGACTTTCCCGATTTAGAAGCTTTTGGAAATAATAACTATATCAAAGAGCTAGACGATTTAGAAACGGTGATTCATTGGGTTTCTAGCGCTCCTCATTTTTCCTCTGAAGTCGATGTAAACCAGTTGTCATTGCTGGGGCATAGCAGAGCTGGAGGTATTGTAACCATTAAAGCAGCAGAAGATAACAGAGTTACTAAGGTTATCGCCTTAGCAGGTGTTTCTGATTTTGGAAGTAGATTTCCTACTTCTGGAGACTTAGAGAATTGGAAAAAAGAAGGGGTTGCCTATGTTGTAAACGGAAGAACGCATCAAAAAATGCC
>JBELDQ010000001.1:70250-72529 GCA_042094215.1 Polaribacter sp.
GGATGAAGGCATTACCCTAGTCGTGAAAAAAGAAACGGCAGATGCGTTGAAGCTTTCCTATCAATTTGAGGCTTCTTGGATTACCTTGAACATACATTCGTCTTTGGAAGCTGTGGGTTTAACAGCAGCATTTTCTGGCGAACTGGCGAAGCATAAATTGAGTTGCAATGTGGTTGCAGGTTTTTACCACGATCATCTGTTTGTAGCTCGAACAGACGCAGAAAGAACAGTACAGGTATTGAGAGAATTTTCGAAGCACTATTGATGGAGCTAAAACCGCCCTTTAGAAAAATTATTCATGTAGATATGGATGCATTTTATGCCTCTGTAGAGCAATTGGATAACCCTTTATTGAGAGGGAAGCCACTTGCTGTTGGTGGGAGTGAAGTTCGAGGCGTTGTTTCTGCTGCAAGCTATGAAGCACGTAAATTTGGTGTTCGCTCTGCAATGAGTGGCGTCTTAGCAAAGCAAAAATGTCCAGCTCTTATTTTTGTACCGCCGCGGTTTTCTCGGTACAAAGAGGTCTCTGCACAAATACGAGCTATTTTTTATGAGTTTACAGATTTAGTAGAGCCTCTTTCTTTAGACGAAGCCTATTTAGATGTGACAGAAAATAAGAAGGGAAATCCTTCAGCGAGCATGCTTGCTTCTGAAATACGTCAACGAATTTGGGATACGGTAGCGCTTAGAGCCTCTGCTGGAATCTCCATTAATAAATTTATTGCAAAAGTAGCTTCTGATATCAACAAGCCCAACGGACAAAAAACAATCAATCCAGAAGAGGTCTTGACTTTTTTAGAGGACTTGCCTGTGAATAAATTTTACGGAGTGGGCAAAGTGACAGCTGCTAAAATGCACAATTTGGGTATTTTTAAAGGCAATGATTTAAAGCAGAAGTCTTTGGAGGAGTTGCAGCGCATCTTTGGCAAGTCTGGAGCGCATTATTATCATATTGTACGCGGGATTCATAAAAGTGAAGTGAAACCCAATCGGGTGCGAAAATCAATAGCAGCAGAGCGCACCTTTCATGAGAATATTTCATCTGAAGTGTTTTTAATAGAGCGCTTGGATACCATTGCTGTTGAGTTAGAGCGCAGAATGAAGGTCTCTGAAACCAAAGGTAAAACGATTACCTTAAAAATAAAATATAGCGACTTCACGCAACAAACACGTAGCAAGACAGCAGCAGTTTTTATGCAATCAAAATCAGTCTTTTTTCCAGTTGTAAAAGAATTATTATATCAAGAAAAATTACAGAATTCTGTGCGCTTGTTGGGCATTTCTTTTAGTAATTTAGACACAGAAAAAAAGGAGCCTGTTTTTGTACAATTAAAATTTGATTTCTGATGCTTCACATACTTAAAAGAGCAACAACACATAAAGACGTTATCAGTTTGATTGAGAAACTAGATGCCGATTTAAAAATTACTGATGGTGAAGACCATGATTTTTACAATCAGTTTAATGGCACTGATGCAATTGAACATATGCTTGTTGCTTATAAGGATGAGGTACCCGTTGGGTGCGCAGCAATAAAACACTTTGATCCTTCTCGAGCAGAAGTGAAACGAATGTTTGTTGATCAAACTTATAGAGGGCAAGGGATTGCTGCACAACTATTGGCTCAATTAGAACAGTGGGCAAAAGAGAAGGGGTATAAAAAATGTATTTTAGAAACTGGAGAGCGTCAGGTAGCAGCTGTGCAATTATATCAGAAAAGTAAGTACAAACGAATGCATACAAACTACGGGCAATACAAAGGCATTGCACAAAGTATATGTTTTGAAAAAACACTTTAAAATGAAGTTAAGTTATTGGGAAAACAAAGAGTGGTTTCACAATGTAGATGTGACCATTGTTGGAAGTGGTATTGTGGGTTTAACGTGCGCTTTGTCTTTAAAAGAGAGGTATCCGAAAGCAAAAATTTTAGTGTTAGAAAAGGGAATGCTACCACAGGGGGCAAGTTCGAAGAATGCTGGTTTTGCCTGTTTTGGAAGTTTGTCTGAATTGATAGACGATTTAAAAACACATACGGAAGAAGAGGTTTTTCAGTTGGTTAAAAAACGCTGGGAAGGCTTACAATTGCTGAGATCAAACCTAGGCGATGCGACTATTGATTTTCAACCCAATAAAGGTTTTGAGTTGTTTCAAGATCGGGATTTTTATGAGGAATGCAACGGGCAAAGAACCCAAATCAATGCATTGTTAGCACCGCTTTTTAAGGAAGAGGTATTCTTAGAATCAAGCAATACATTTGGCTTTGAAAAAATAGCACCCAA
>JBELDQ010000001.1:72629-78049 GCA_042094215.1 Polaribacter sp.
CCCATAAAAGACCTGCATATCAAAGGAACTTTTCATTTAGACAAGGGCTATTATTATTTTAGAAATATAGACAACAGGATTTTATTTGGTGGCGGTAGAAACCTCGATTTTAAAGGAGAGGAAACTACAGAATTTGGAGAAACAGCTCGTATTCAGAACGCATTAAAAAGCATTTTAAAAGAAACTATTCTACCGAATACTGCTTTTGAAATTGACCATACATGGAGTGGTATTATGGGGGTAGGAAGTCAAAAAAAACCTGTTGTAAAACCAATTTCAGATCATGTGTTTTGTGGGGTTCGCCTAGGTGGAATGGGGGTTGCGATAGGTAGTTTGGTCGGAAAAGAATTGGCAGCATTTGTATGAGCATAAAAGAAGCCTTATACCAGCAATGTGAGGAGTTTGTGAACAAACGCTTGCAAACAGTTCAAGAGACCATACGCTCCAATCAGAAAGCACTGCAGTCTGAAACGAAGAGTTCTGCAGGGGACAAGCACGAAACAGGAAGAGCCATGCTGCAATTAGAGATGGAAAAAGCCGGACAACAACTGCATGGAATCAGTTTAATGAAAGAAACCTTGGCTAAAATAGAGGGCTCTAAAAAAACGATAAAAGCCAGTTTGGGGAGTTTGATTGTTACAGAGAAAGCAACTTATTTCTTAAGCATTAGCGCAGGGCAGCTTGTTGTGAATAACAGGCTCTATTTTGCCGTTTCTATCTCTTCTCCGATAGGAAAACTATTATTAGGGAAGCAAGCGAAAGATGCATTCTTATTTAATGGCAAGAAGCTTATCATTCAAGAGGTAGCATAACTGAAATGATTTCTTTAGGTTGTATGTTATTCGAGTGATGTAAGAAAATCGTTTGATTCTCTATAGCGGCCTCAATCAACCAAAAAGAACCTTTGAAATAGGAATTTAGGACTGTTGCTTTGACAGGAGATGCTGCTACAATTTTAATTTGATGTGGATAGCATAAAGTGTGTTTCCCATCTATCTTTATCTCATTCACATCATCAAATAAAGAAGCAATGTATTTTTGTTTAGGGTTTTGATAGATGTTTGTTGGCGTATCAAAAACAATTGAGGTATGGTTTTTAATGACCATCATCTTATCTGCAAAAGAAAGCGCATCATTTCCGTCATGGGTAGCCACAATACAGGTGATTTCTTTTTTCTTGAGATAGGCAAAAAGTTTTCTTCTGAGGGAGTTTTTTTTGAAATTATCTATTTGACTAAAGGGTTCATCTAATAAAATGATTTCTGGCTCTTTTGCTAAAGCTCTTGCAATGGCAACTCGTTGTTGCTGCCCTCCACTCAAGGTTTTCACCATCACATTGGCAAACTCGGTCATTTCAATGACTTCTAACAACTCATCAGTTCTCTGTTGAGCTGCTTCTGGATAAAAACGCGACAAGAATTTTTTTATGTTTTCTGAAACGGTAATAAAGGGCATTAAATCAAAGTCTTGAGCGACATATTTGATAAAGTCCATTCCCGGAACCAAGTACTCTTTTGGACCTAAAATTTCTTGATCATTCCAAAAAATAGTCCCTTTATTTAAGTCCAATAGCCCATAAATTACTTTTAATAGTGTAGATTTTCCACAACCACTTTCCCCCATGACGCACAAATGCTCACCTTTTTTGAGTTGAAAAGAAAGGTCATTGAGAACAGGTGCTTTTGGCTCGTATTGAAAGGAAAGGTTTTTTACAGAAAGCATATAACAAAAGTATCATTTAATATGGTTTCAATAAAAAAAAAACCGACACTTTCGCATCGGTTGTATAAGTGTGTATACAAGCATGGATTTATTTTACGCTTAGAGGATTTGGTAAACTCTCATAGCCCATATTGAAAAGTGTAAAACCATAAATATCTGCATATTGCTCAATAGTTTTAGCAATTGGGGTTCCTGCACCATGACCTGCATTGGTCTCAATTCGAATTAAAACAGGGTTTGTTCCGGTTTGTTTGTCTTGTAATTCTGCAGCAAACTTAAAACTATGTGCAGGAACAACCCGATCATCATGATCTCCTGTGGTTACCATTGTTGCTGGATATTCCGCTCCTTTTTTTACATTATGTACAGGAGAATATCCTTTCAAATAATCGAACATTTCTTTGTTGTCATTTGCGGTTCCATAATCATACGCCCACCCTGCACCAGCAGTAAAGGTATGATAACGTAACATGTCTAAAACACCTACGGCAGGTAAGGCAACTTTCATTAAATCGGGTCTTTGTGTCATGGTGGCTCCTACTAAAAGTCCCCCATTTGATCCTCCATTAATTGCTAAATACTCTGAAGAGGTATACTTATTTTCTATCAAGTATTCTGCAGCAGCAATGAAATCATCAAAAACATTTTGTTTATTCATTTTTGTTCCTGCATCATGCCATGTTTTGCCATATTCACCGCCACCTCTTAAATTAGGCACGGCATACACACCACCTTGTTCCATCCAAACGGCTCTAAATGGACTAAAACTTGGAGTTAAAGAAATATTAAAACCGCCATATCCATAAAGAATAGTTGGGTTTTTCCCATCCAACTCAAGTCCTTTTTTGTGGGTAATAATCATAGGAACTTTCGTCCCGTCTTTCGATGTGTAGAATACTTGCTTACTTTCGTACTGCCCCGTATTAAAATCTATTTGAGGCTTCCAATAGGAAGTATAGGTTCCTTCTTTTGGATTGAATGTATAGGATGAATTTGGCGTATTGTAGTTGGTAAACGAAAAATACAATTCTTTTGCGGCTGTTTTTCCTCCAAAACCACCAGCGGTTCCAATTCCTGGTAATTTTACTTCTCTAATTAATGTACCATCAAAGTCATATTGCAAAACTTTAGAAACCGCATCTACCATATAGGTGGCAAAAAAATACCCAGCTCCAGAAGTTAAACTGAGCACATTTTCTGTTTCAGGAATCAGGTCTTTCCAATTTTCATGTGCCGGTTTTTTTGCATCCACAGTAACTACTTTTTTATTTGGAGCATTTAAATTGGTCACTAAATACAATGTACTTCCCCTATTGTCTGCAACATAGGTGTCGCTTTTTACATTGTTTATAATCGCAGTTAATTTTCCATTTGGCTTGGATAAGTCTTTGATGAATAATTTGTTTCCAGAGGTAGAAACCTGTGCAGAAACAATGAGGTACTTATTGTCTTCAGTTAAATACCCACTAACATATCTATGTTTTTCGGAAGGTTTTTCACCAAAAATGACTTTATCCTCTTTTTGTTTTGTTCCTAATTTGTGGTAATATAGTTTGTGTTGGTCTGTTTTTGCAGACAATTCGCTTCCTTTCGGTTTGTCATAACTTGAGTAATAAAACCCTTCATTTTTATACCAAGAAATACCAGAGAATTTCACATCAATTAAGGTGTCTTCTTTGATGGTTTTAGATTCAGTATCCATCACAATAATTTTCCTCCAATCAGAGCCTCCTTCAGAAATAGCATAGGCCGCTGTTTTTCCATCTTTAGAAAAACTTAAAGCACCTAATGATGTGGTACCGTCATCAGAAAACGTATTCGGATCTAAGAAAACCTCGGGAGCATCATCCCCTTTCGACCTATAGACCACACTTTGATTTTGTAGACCATCATTTTTACTAAAATAGGTGTATTCTCCTTCGGTAAAAGGTGTTCCAATTCTTTCAAAATTGACGATTTCAGACAGCCGATTTTTTAAGTGTTCTCTGTAAGGGATGTTGCTTAAATAATTGAAAGTAACTTCATTTTCTGCTTGTACCCAGCTTTCAGTTTCTTTGCTTCGATCATCTTCAAGCCATCTGTAGTTATCAACGACTTCAGTTCCAAAGAATGTATCTACAACTGGTGTTTTTGTGGTTTCGGGATAGGTCACGTCTATTTGCATTTGTTTGGCATCATTTTTACAAGAAACGAAAACGGCACTTGCAAAAAGAATTGGGATAATTCGTTTATTCATATTGATAGCATTTATTGATTATTCAAATGTACTGTAATTTTTTTTTCTGTTTTTAGAAAATTGTTTTCTTCAGAAAGTGATGGAAAATGCTTCTAATTTGAGGTATTCGCAAGTCGTTTAAAACTGCCCTGATTTTCGTTCGTGGATACGTTACGTTTCTAAAAAATAATGAAGTAGGGGTGTTTTGTTTTGTGCGTTGTAAACTTTGTTCATAAATACCGACTATCTTTGCATTAAGAAAATTGAATAGATGACAGAAAATTTAACAAAAGCAGCCTTTTTAGAAAAGGTCTTTAATTTTGAA
This sequence comes from Polaribacter sp., assembly GCA_042094215.1. Taxonomy (GTDB): domain Bacteria; phylum Bacteroidota; class Bacteroidia; order Flavobacteriales; family Flavobacteriaceae; genus Polaribacter. Next base: position 76,892 of record JBELDQ010000001.1, read on the forward strand.
GTGAACAAAGAATGGAAGTTTGAGGGACAAGTTCCTGCAATTATCGATTTTTATGCAGATTGGTGTGGTCCTTGTAAGATGATTGCCCCAATTTTAGAGCAATTAAGCGAAGAGTACGGAGACAAAATAAACATCTATAAAATAGACACAGAGGCAGAACAAGAATTGGCTGCTGCCTTTGGAATAAAAAGCATTCCTTCGATGTTGTTTTGCCCAATGGGTGAGCAGCCACAAATGGCCAATGGTGCGTTGCCAAAAGCAGAACTAGAGCGAATTATTGCAGATGTTTTACAGGTAACCAAATAAAAAAGAAAAAATCCCGAGGTGCACCTCGGGATTTTTTTATTGTATTCATTGCTCTCAATAAAGAGAGTTGCTGTGAACTACTTTTACATATTTGGGTTCACATGCGCTGAGTTAGCCCATTGCTTTGGCTTCAATTAAATGATGCGCTACTAGGTATTCAGCAATTTGAATGGTATTTGTTGCAGCACCTTTTCGTAGGTTGTCCGAGACAATCCATAAGTTTAAGGTGTTTTCTTGAGATTCATCTCTACGGATTCTTCCTACAAAAACTTCATCTTTATCATGTGCGTTTACGGGCATTGGATAGACATTGTTCGCAACATCATCTTGCACAACAACACCCGCTGTTTCTCGAAGTAATGAGCGAATTTCATCTACATCAAAATCATGTTCAAATTGAACATTTACCGCTTCAGAATGTCCACCTGCAGTTGGAATTCTAACCGCTGTTGCTGTTACAGAAAAGGAGTCATCTCGTAAAATTTTCTTGGGCTCTTTGACCAATTTCATTTCTTCTTTGGTGTATCCATTTTCTAAAAACACATCACAATGTGGCAATGCGTTGCGTCCGATTTTATGCGGATACGCCATTTCTCCGTCAATACCCGCCTCCTCATTGTCTAATTGTTGCACGGCTTTTACCCCTGTTCCAGAGACAGATTGATAGGTAGAAATGACTACGCGTTTCATGGTGTATTTGGTGTGTAATGGAGCCAATGCCATGACCAATTGTATGGTTGAGCAATTTGGATTGGCAATAATTTTATCCTCAGCAGTTAAGACGTCACCATTAATTTCTGGTACGACTAACTTTTTGGTTGGGTCCATTCTCCATGCAGAAGAATTATCAAT
>JBELDQ010000002.1:0-8746 GCA_042094215.1 Polaribacter sp.
GGATTGGTCATATTTCTAGTATCCCAATTTCCATTCTCATAACCAAATCTAGAAGTAAACGTTAATCCTTCCATAATGCTAAACTTCAAATAAGCAGAAACTAAGTTTTGTGTAGCATACATTTTACTGTTGCTAATACCGTTTGCATAGGCAACTGGATTTATAACTTCACCTGTTGAATAGCTTGGATATCCATATACATTACCGTTAGCATCTCTTAATACAGGCACACCATTATCATTGGATCTTTGATATACTGATTGAGGAACATCACCTGAAGGATATACTACAGGAGTTAGTGGATCAATAATGAGCATGTTTTGAATAACACCTCTGGTATCATTATTTTCTGGAACTCCAGTTTTATTAGAAGTAGAATGTGTAGCATTTACACCAACTTCTAACCATTTAGTGACCTGAGAAGTCAAATTCAATCTTACATTAGCTCGCTCAAAAGAAGAATTTTCTTTTCCTACGATTCCATCTTGCTTTAAATGCCCTATAGATGCGTAGTACGATGTTTTCTCTGAAGCACCAGAAAGATTTAAGTCATATCGATACATTGACGCAGGTGAGAATGTTTCTTTAATCCAATTGGTATCATACCCATTATCTGTAACGCCGGCTTGACCAGCTTCATTCATATAAGTAACAAATTGAGAAGCATTCATTAAATCCATTCCTGTATTTACAAACTGCATTCCGAATTGAGAATTAAATCCAATTTTCAACTCTCCAACTTTCCCTTTTTTTGTTGTGATAATTACCACACCATTTGCTCCTTCTGTACCATATATAGCTGCAGAAGCCGCATCCTTTAAAATTTCAATATTCGCTATATCGGTTGGAGCGATACTCTCAATTGAAGAAGTCTTCATTCCATCAACAATATATAACGGACTTGAGTTACCACTTGATCCTGCTCCACGAATACGAATTTTAGCTCCTGACCCTGGGGCTCCAGAAGATGAAGACACCGTTACACCAGAAGTTCTACCCTGCAGCACTTGTTCTACTCTTTGATTAGAAGAACTTTTCAATTGCTTTCCGTCAATACTGGAAATTGCACCAGTCACCAAACTTTTCTTTTTAGTTCCATAACCCACAACTACAACTTCATCTAAACTGTTAGCATCTTCTTCTAAGACCACATTGAGCTCAGACTTTCCTGCTACACCTATTTCCATTGTTCGGTAGCCTACATAACTGAACACAACAATGTCGGTAGATTTAACGTTTGATAGCACATAGGTACCATCTAATTTGGAGGTTGTTCCATTGGTAGTCCCTTTTACTACAATGTTTACTCCAGGTAGTTCTCCTGCGCTGTCTGAAACTTTACCTTTCAGTGTTTGACCATAGGAAAAACCGCACAACAAAATAGAGGTAAGAACTAACCACTTTTGTAAAAAATTATTTTTCATGTTTGATAATTGATTAAGGTATTTTCTTAAAAGAATAAAAATTCAAGTCTAAAAATATGAAAACTACATAAAGTCAGTCTCAAAATTATCAATCTTTTAATCAAATTGATTTATTTTCTACAAATCTAAATAGTTTATTAACAAAATATTAATAGTTTTTTATCATTTATTAATAGATTTTTTATACTATTGAATCAAATTACCAACTATTATGGACACAAATATACACAGAGAAATCACTCAACTATCTCCTGCAGATAGTTTCCTAACCTACTACAGAGTTAAAAATAACTTTGACTTCCCTATCCATTTCCACCCCGAATACGAACTAAATATGATTTATAATGGAGCCGGTGCAAGAAGAGTTATTGGAGATCATATGGAAGAAATAGGCACATATGAACTTGTATTAGTTGGCCCAAACTTGCCGCATTGTTGGGAATTACACAAATGTAAAAACGAAGAAATACACGAAGTAACCATACATATTCACAATGACTTATTAGACGAGAAACTTCTTTCTAGAAGAGTATTTAAATCTATAAAAGACATGTTCAATAACTCTATACATGGTATCCTTTTTTCAGAAAAGACGACAAAAGAAGTAATGAAAAAACTCATGAACCTCCCTAAACTGAGTGGAATTGACTACTTTTTAGAATTCATCTCTATACTACATGACTTATCTATCTCTAGAAATCAGACCGCATTATCTAGCTCAATATCAAATGTAACCAATTTTGAAAATAGTGATAAAATAAAAAAGGTATACGAATATGTACAAGAAAATTTTCATCGAAAAATATCACTCGATGAAATTTCAGCACTCATTAATATGAGTCCGGTTACATTTAATAGATTCATAAAGAAAAGAACTGGCAAAACATTTGTATCATACATTAACAATACCAGGGTAAGTTATGCCACCCGACTCCTTATAGAATCTGATTTCAGTGTAGGTGAAATTGGATTCAAATGTGGATTTAATAACATCGCAAATTTCAACCGCATGTTTAAAAAAATCAAAAAATGCACACCCAGTGAATTTAAAAATGAATTCAGTGGAATTCAAAAAGTTCTTTAATACTATTTTGTCACTTCATAGAAAAATATGTAACCCATATTCGACATAATTACAAAAAAATACTAACTTTTGATAAAATTAGCACAAAAAATGAGTGTCCTTTACTTTAGTTTTACACAGAAATTTTCACAAAACAAGATCACTAAATCAAAACTCATGAAACATCTACGCTACATAGTTACTATTTGTTTAATTATTGTTCTAACCGGATGTTTTGATAAAAGGAATACTAGTAATATGAAATTAAAAGAGCAACGCATCACAGAAAAAGTTGATTCTCTATTAAGTCGCATGACATTAGAAGAGAAAGTAGGACAAATGAACCAATACAATGGTTTCTGGGATGTAACTGGACCTGCACCTGAAGAAGGGAATGCAGAAATAAAGTACGAACACTTACAAAAGGGCTATATCGGCTCCATGTTAAATGTTAGAGGAGCAGCTGAAGTTCGTAAGGTTCAAAAAATTGCTGTAGAAGAATCTCGATTAGGAATTCCTTTAATCATTGGTTTTGATGTGATACACGGGTACAAAACATTGAGTCCAATTCCACTTGCTGAATCAGCTAGTTGGGATTTAGCAGCACTAGAAAAATCGGCCAGAGTAGCAGCAACAGAAGCTTCAGCAGTGGGTATTAACTGGACATTTGCTCCGATGGTAGACATCTCAAGAGACCCTCGTTGGGGAAGAGTAATGGAAGGTGCTGGAGAAGATCCTTTTCTAGGAAGTAAAATTGCTACAGCGCGTGTAAGAGGATTTCAAGGCGATGATTTAGCAGCCACCAATACAATTGCAGCCTGTGCAAAACATTTTGCTGCCTATGGTTTTTCAGAAGCTGGAAGAGAATACAATACTGTTGATATAGGTACATCAACACTCTACAATATGGTCTTCCCTCCTTTTAGAGCAGCAATAGATGCAGATGTAAAAACATTTATGAATTCATTTAATGAATTAAATGGAGTCCCAGCTACCGCAAATACCTATTTACAAAGAGACATCTTAAAAAAGAAATGGGACTTTAACGGCTTTATGGTATCTGATTGGGCTTCAATAGCCGAACTCATTCCTTGGGGACATGCAAAAGACAAGAGAGAAGCAGCCATTTTAGCGGCAAATGCGGGTTCTGACATGGACATGGAAGGTTATGTATACATTAATGAACTCGTCAATTTAGTAAACGAAGGTGTTGTAAAAGAGTCTATTATTGATGATGCCGTTCGTAGAATTCTTCGCGTAAAATTTGAGCTAGGACTCTTTGACGATCCTTACAAATATTGCAATCTTGAAAATGAAAAAAATACCATAGGACATGCGAGTCATAGAGAGGCTGTTTTAGAGATGGCAAAAAAATCTATCGTTTTATTAAAGAATGAAAATCAGCTACTTCCGTTAAAGAAAAAAGGACAAAAAATTGCTTTAATTGGTGCATTAGCAGCAGATAAAAATAGTCCGCTAGGAAGCTGGCGTATTGCATCTGACGATAATACTGCAACTTCAGTTTTAGAAGGAATGCAACAATACACAGGAAATACCCTAACCTACAAAAAAGGAACTGATGTAAGTGTTGGACAAACAGCATTTACAAAACATGTTACGATTAATACCACAGACAGAAGCGAATTTAAAGAAGCTATTCGTGCTGCTAAAACTTCGGACGTAGTCGTTATGGTTCTTGGAGAGCATGGTTTTCAAAGTGGTGAAGGAAGAAGTAGAACAGAAATAGGTTTGCCTGGATTACAGCAAGAATTGTTAGAAGAAGTGTATAAGGTCAATAAAAATATTGTACTTGTTTTAAATAACGGAAGACCACTAGCTATAGAATGGGCTGCAGAACACATACCTACCATTGTTGAAGCATGGCAGTTAGGAACCGAAACAGGTAACGCTGTTGCTCAAGTGCTTTATGGTGATTATAACCCGAGCGGAAAACTACCAATGACATTTCCAAGAAACATAGGTCAAATTCCTATTTATTATAACTACAAAAATACAGGAAGACCAACAGATAAAGAGAATAATGTGTTTTGGTCACATTATCTAGATGTTCAAAACACGCCACTATATCCATTTGGACATGGCTTGAGCTACACCTCTTTTGAATACAAAAACTTCAATATTCAAGAAAAAGAAGTGACTCTGAACGATACTGTTCAGGTTTCTGTTGATGTAACCAATACAGGGCGCTATGACGGAAAAGAAGTTGTACAATTGTACATCAGAGATATGGTAGGTAGCATTACAAGACCCGTGAGAGAGTTGAAAGGTTTTGAAATTGCTGATTTAAAAGTAGGAGAAACAAAAACAGTTCATTTTAAGCTGGATAAAAACACCCTAGGATACTATGACAATAGTGGTGACTTTATCTATGAACCAGGTGACTTTAAAGTTTTTGTTGGAGGAAGTTCTGTTACTAAACTTGAAAAAGAATTTACAGTGACCAAATAACATTCTCATAACTTTTAGTGAGAAAAGCATACCTATTAGGTATGCTTTTTTCTTTGCATTAAATTCGTTGCGGATGACCATCGTAATACTTGAAGATAATAACATTAGCGAACCGAATACTTGAACCATTTCAATATGATTAATTTACAGAAATCAATAATTCATAATAAAAAATTAAGTGAACTTCTTGTATTATTGCATACAGACGTTCGAAGCGCTCTGTCTATTATTATAACAGGCACAGATACTGATGGAGACTAAAGACGTTGTTCTATTTTAGGCCTTGATGTTTTCAAATAACAATCGAACGTATGTATCTGCAGGGTTTTGAAAGACATCTTTTGTTTTCCCTGCTTGTAATACATTGCCTTTCTGAAGCACAATAAGCTGATCTGAAATAGCCAATGCATCTTTGATGTCATGGGTGACAAAAATCGCGGTTGTTTTCGTTTTTCTCAAAATAGCCGCAATATCATTTCTTAATTTTTCACGTAAAATAACATCAAGGTTACTAAAAGGTTCATCCAAAATTAATACTTTAGGCTTTGGTGCTAAAGATCTAGCCAAAGCAACGCGCTGTTGTTGCCCTCCTGATAACTGATGAGGATATCTTTGCTCATAGCCCTCTAGTCCCACCAACTTCAAAACTTCTTGCACCGTCTCTTGCTGTTTTGCATCATTCGGTATTCCGTAACTAATATTTTTATATACCGTAAAATGAGGAAACAAAGCATACTCCTGAAATACCATTCCGATGTCTCTTTTTTCAATCGGTTGGTGAAAGGATACCGAAGAAATAACAGCGTCATTTAAGCGAATTTCACCTTCATCTAAGGTTTCCAATCCTGCAATTAACCGAGTTAATGTTGTTTTTCCACTACCACTCTCCCCTACAATCGCCAATATATGCCCTAACTCGAGCTCAAAAGACACCTTATGCAGCGCAGGGGAACTTGAATTTTGAAATGTTTTTGAAATCTGTTCTACTTGAATAATCTTATGCATCTTTTGATATGATTTTATTGAGAAAAATGATAGGAATAATACCGGTAACAATTATTAATAGTGATGGCAGTGCTGCTTCATTGATGAGTTCATCACTGGCATATTCATACGCTTTCACAGCCAAGGTATTTACACCATAGGGCTTCAAAATTAGCGTTAGAGGCAATTCTTTAATAACATCGACAAATACTAAAATAAACCCACTAACAATGGCTTGCTTTAAGAGCGGAAACTCTATTTTAAAAAATGTATGCACATTCCCTTTCCCTAAAATTCTTGAACTTTCGGAAAACGAGGCTCCTATTTTCAAACTAGCCGCTTCAATGGGATTGTATGCGACCGCTAAAAACCGAACTACATATGCATAAAGCAAGGCAATGATTGTTCCATTAATAATGAAACCAATCTGTAGATCCATCGTATTTTGAAAAAACTTCACCAACCAGCGGTCAATAGATAGGGTGGGTATCAGCACACCTACTGCGATTACTGCGCCGGGTATTGCATAGCCTACTACACCAATTTTTGAGAATGATTTCATAAATGACAGTCGATTCCATTTGGTCAAGTAAATAAGTAATAACGCAAAGCTAACAGCACAAAATGCTGCCGTCAATGCAACTAGTAAACTTTGAAGAGCAATGCTAACAAACTCTGGAGTAAACACTTCTTTATAGGTCAATAGTGCCCAATAGCACAATTGTAAAACCGGAATTAAAAAACCAAAGGTTACAGGAATCAAAACAATGCAAAGTAACACAACTTGTAATTTAGAAGGAATTTGCAATCTTTTCAGCTGCTGATGATTTTTGGTTGTATTAAAAAAACGCTTTTTTCTACGTTGCCATTTTTCAAGTAAGATGAATCCAAAAATAAGACTCAATAATAAAGCCGATAAATAAATAGCAGTTTCTGGTTCTTCTAAGGCAAACCAAGCTCTAAAAATACCGGTGGTAAATGTGTTAATTCCGTAATATTTTGCTGCACCATAATCGTTTAAAACTTCCATTAGGACTAAAATTAGTCCACCCACAATAGCAGGTCTTGCCAATGGTAACAACAATTTATAAAACGTTTTAGATTCATTAGCGCCAAGAAGTTTAGACGCCTCTATAATGTTATACGATTGATTGAGAAAAAATGCTCTTGCCGCTACATATACATAAGGATATAATGAGATTCCCATAATAAACACCAACCCATAGATGTTCATAATATCTAGCTTAAAACCTGTTTGATTTTGCATAAATCCGCCATAATCAAAAATTCCAGCGTATGCATATGCTGCAATATAAGATGGAATAGCAAGTGGCACGATGAGCAACCACTCTAATTGTTTACGAAATGGAAAATGATATCGAGCAACAATCCAAGAGCTAGATACTCCAAGTACAAATGCAATCAGCGACGATCCAAGAATTAAAAGGATGGAGTTTTGAATGTAATCATACATTAAATAGGCGACCAGATGATCCCAAGTCTCGCCAGGCCCCTCTATTAAATTAAAAAATATGGTCCCAATGGGGAGCGCGACAAATAAACAAATGATCAATAAATATATTGACCATTTGCTCGTATCTCTCCGTATCTTGAGAAGTCTATTTTTCACGTAAAGTACTATTTACATTGTGGATTATATTACAAATATAATAGTTTATTTCCATGCAGCTTGATCAAAGACAAGTACTGCATTTTTATTAAACTCTCCTAATTTTGTTAATGGCAACATATCTTCTTTAAAAGACCCCCAAGACTTTAACAAGTCAGAAGGCTGTACATTTGGATTCACAGGATATTCATAATTTGCCTTTGCAAATACTTCTTGGGCTTTTTCACTCACTAAAAATTCAATAAATTTAATAGCGTTTGCTTTATTAGGAGCATATTTAGCAACACCAGCACCACTCACATTGATATGAGTTCCTCTTCCTTCTTGATTTGGAAAAAACAACTTCACTCCTTCACCGGCCTTTACTTCTTCCTCATTTTTAGAATTTAATAATTTACCAATATAGTAGGTATTTACAATGGCAAGGTCTCCTTCTCCAGCAACCACAGCTTTAACTTGGTCACGATCATTTCCTTTCGGAGATCGGGCCATATTTGAAACAATACTTTTCGCCCAATTTGCAGCACCCTCTTCTCCATTATTAGCAATTATTGATGCCAGTAGTGATTGGTTGTAGATGTTCCCAGATGAACGGATTAAAAGTCTTTCTTTCCATTTATCACTGACCAAGTCTTCGTAAGAAGATAATTCTTCTTTAGTCACTTTTTTAGGGTTGTACGCAATAACTCTGGCTCTCTTTGTCAAAGCAAACCAATTGTTCTCCGGGTCCTTTAAGTGTGACGGAATCGTAGCTGTTAAAAATTCTGATTCAGCTCCTTGTAACAACCCTTTCTTTTTAGCCCTTACCAAACGACCTGCATCAACTGTGATTAAAACATCTGCTGGAGACTGGTCTCCTTCAATAGTCATTTTTTGAATCAACTCATCGGCCTTTGCATTGACAACATTCACCTGAATGCCAGTTTCTTTTTCAAACAATGCAAAAAGATCTTGATCTGCCTTATAGTGACGATGCGTATATACATTTACTGCTTCTTTTTTTACTTCTTTTTTTTCTGATTTACATGCAACGATTGACACTGCAAGCATGCAAAGGATTCCTATTCTTTTCATTTTTACTAATTTTATCTAAATTAATTATTCATATCTACTCAAAAGTAGTTCTTACTCGTATTACAATTTTATTTCTAAGGTTATGTACCAATTTCTAGTCGC
>JBELDQ010000002.1:8846-45156 GCA_042094215.1 Polaribacter sp.
GTTATCAAATTTTTATATCCAAACTTCACACCAGTTTTTAGATTCAAATTAGGTACAAACTCTACCTCATTATTTATAACACCATTCTCTAAGGACCTTGTGTATTTTGATGTAATCAATGAGGTATTTACAAAATAATTAAAACTAAAATTTTGGTTCATCTGCAAGAGCTTCTTAAGGTTCACGTCGAACAAACTCTCGATTCCTAAAATTCGTGCATCTCCTACATTTCCTCGCTCCTGAATCACTCTTCCATCTGCCAGACCTTTGGTAACTACACCAATTCGATCATTATAGAACAAACCAAAAGCTCCAAGATCATAAGAAACAATTTTTTTAAAAGTACCTCGCATTCCAATATCAGCAGTAAACCCTTTTTCATCTGATAAATCTCCCACTCTAAATGATGGATTCACAATGTTTACATCTGAAAACGTAACAGAACGGTAATTTTGAGAAACATTTCCGTAAAATTCTACAAATGATGAAGGCTTGTAACTAGCACCAATTCCTAACAAAACGAAAGAACGATTGTTCTTTTCACTATTATTTATTGTTTCATTTAAAATGATGTTTCCTGCGCCGTCCTTATTTATTCTTTTGTAATATCCATCGCTTTCGGTGTTTATATACTCAAAACGAAAGCCAGGAGTAATAGACAATTGTTCATTTAAATAAAAGATATTTTCACCGAAAACAGCCATGTTTACATTTGGATTTTTGTAATTCGATTGTGAAGGATAATCAGGATATTCTGCAAGAGCAAAAGCAAAATTAGCATCACTTCCATTAGAACCAGGACCTTGTATAGAGGTATTATTCGCTTTATAAAACTTAGTTCCTATCAGAAAGATTGATTTCCTGTTAAATACGTTATAATTATTGAGCAAACGCGCTTCAAAACCGAAGTTTTTAAAATCGCCTTCAATTAAATCTCGTTCATCTCCAGAATCTATCTGGTTCACACGATTTGTTCTAAACCCTATCGATTCTCTTGAGGCATTCAATCCAAAAAATTGAAACGTAAAATTGGTGGTTTCTGACAAACGATGAGAAAGCGTGAAGTTATAGAGCATCCAATTTACCTGAAACCAATTACGCGCACGATTACTTTGTAACATATTTTCTGCAAACATGGCGTCTGTTAAACCACCTGCCTGATGCGCCAAATACTTTAAATACGTGAGCTCCGCGTTTATGTTTGTTTTTTCTGATACTTGATACCCCAAATACAAGAAGGCATTTTTTGAATTAAAATCAGAGTTAGGACGAAAACCATCTCCTTTTTTTAGATTGTAATACGCATAGTAACTAAGATTTTTTTGCGTACCACTGATACTTGTAAAGTTAGTATACAAGTTATTGCTTCCAACAGTATTTCTAGTGACCAGCTCGAAAGGTTTATTTGAATTCGGTTTTTTGAAGATAAAATTAACCAAACCACCAAACTGAGTTCCGTATTGCAGCGATGCTGCTCCTCTAACTACTTGTATTTTTTCTAGAGCCTCTGCCGGAGGCGTATAGTAGCTTTCGGGATATCCTAGCACATCTGCACTGATATCATAGCCATTCTGGCGTGTATTAAAATTGGAAGTTCTATTCGGGTCTAAACCTCTTCCTCCAATATTGAGTTGTAGCCCCGCATCATCGTTTTGAAAAATATTTAAACCCGCCACCTGACTGTATATTTGTCGGGCATTATTGGATGCTAAATTCGCAGTAGACTCACTAATCAAAACAACCTCTGTTTTTTTACCTGCATATATGGCTGTCTTTTCAACATCCTTTAAGCGTTCCAATTCAAATATTTTTCGCCTTTCTGCTTGAATTACAATTTCCGATAACTCTTCTGTAAAAGAATTAAGCCTTACATTTAAGGTCACATCGCTCTTTAGAGAAATGTTTTGTTGTTTTAACTTGAACTCTTCTACATAAAAAAATAAATCTAGCTGCTCACGATTCGTCGTAAAGCGATACATTCCTTTTGAATTTGTTTTAGCCAATATAGCACCCGTCTTACTATAAACAAACACATTATTTAATGGTTTCTCTTGCTCGGAAGTAACGACTCCTGACACTTTGAACTGTGCCAATATAACTGATGGTAGCAGTAATAAGGCAACAATAATAAACTTACAATCCTTTAATCTTAACATCATGTTCGAATGGAATAATCCAATTTTTATGTTTAAAACTCTCTTTTTGTTTGTATAAATCTACAGTAGGATCAATATAGCGCTCACTTAAACGGCCATTTAGTGCAACAAAACAATCTACATACACCTCAACATTTTTGTGTTTTTGGGATGTAAAATGATCTCCTAAATAGTGCGCATATTCCAATATAAAATCTGGCTGAAAACTCATTTGTTTTTCTTGAAATGAGGTTAAAAAATCGGTATTATCTACATAAAAGAAATCCCCTGTTTTTCCATTTACAATTTTAAAATTAGCCGCTCCAGCTTTTTCCATGAGCATGACACGCCAAGAAAAACGGTACCCTTCTTCTGTCCAAAACAACTCATCTGGATAGCACAAATAACGCCAAGGGAACACCAATTGAAACCCCAACAATAGGGCAACTATTGCCACACTAAATTTTGAGAATCTCTTACTAGGATACTGTTTAATCCCTATGATGGTTTGGGCAGTGAAACCATACATACGTGAAATAATATTGGTGAGAGGCTTGAGTTCGGTCGCATTAAAAAAGACCAAAGAACCAACAATCATGATATAGGGAAACATGCCTATTGGAAAAAGTATGCGTGTAAAAACGTGGAAGAATACGACAAAGAAAAAAGCAACAGTACGTGTTCTTCGATATAACAATGCAAAAGGAATGACTAAATCATACAGGGCTCCTGACCAACTCATGGCATAATGAAACCACTCTTGCTGCATAAATGTATTCCCTATAAATGGCAATTCATACTTGGAGGGAAGCCATATTTTTAAGGGCATTGCACGATACATCCATTCCGAATTTAATTTTGCCAATCCCGCATAGACATACACAATACCTAGTAATAACTTAATACTGTCAATACTCCAACGTGGAATCTTAAGATATTCCTTTCCCGAGATTATGTTATCGATAGAAAAACGAGCATTCGCAGGTAAAAAAATGAGTATAAAACTGATGACAGAAACAAAGTAATAATGGTTCAGATAGGTTGTCTTGTCCATAAGCTCTATATAGGTAAAGCCTATAAAAAAAAGAATCATCGCGATTCTATACTTGTAACCGATGGCAATACATAGCGCAGCTACTCCACACAAAATAAACAGCATGTATGTAAAATTCCCAATAGGTTTTATCCACTCAAATCCGTAGTATGAAAAATGAAAAGATGGCTCAAGATATAATTTTTCTATCCACCCATTGTACCAAAAACGGACCATGCTAATAAGCATCATGATTCCAAACAAAACACGAAAAACCGCTAAAGGAGCGGCATTCGTTTGTTTGGATATGTACTTTTTATACAACAAGTATCTTTAAAAAATTCCTAATAAGCTGTCCATTCACACGTTAATCTCCATCAGCGTCAATATAATCCACACTAACACTAAAGGCTTGTAGCATGTCTACTTTAAACATTACAACGACTCTTTGAAGTTCATCATATGCTTTGGTCATCTCTGTATTATTTGTTGTAATTTGTGTGAAGAAATTAGCATCCAGTGAATTAATTTGAGTCTTTGCTACACCCAATTGTGTTTCAATTTGAGTAACTAAATCATCTCTATTTAGCGATGACAAATAACCTTTAAATCCTATACCTTGAGCAGACGAATTGTATGAGTTTCCTTTAAAGAAGTCTTCAACAGCTGATAAAGCTTCTACCAACAACTCTTTAGAAATAGTTCTTTTGTAATACGCCTCTACTTTCGCAGGGAGCGATGTGGCAGAGAAGTTTCCTGCAGGAATTCCTACTTTATTTGCACGCAAGCCCTTCTCGTAGTAATAAATAAAGTCATTTACAAGTTTGTTCAAAGAACTGGTTGCTGAATTTCCAGCATTACTAATAAAGCTATCACGGTAGGTTCCGTTCCAATCATCCACAACTTCACCGGTGATATCATCTATTTTAGAAGCGACGTCTGTAAGGTACGTTTTATAATTCGCTGCTTTTGCATCTGTCGTAAATTTCTCTATAATTGAAGCATCATCTGAAGCGATGCCATGTATCATATAATCCAATGCAGCAAAGCCCTGTGCATCATGATTGTTTGGATGATTTAAATCATAGGTACCACTTGACACATTCGCTTCAATATCTGACTCCGTTACAGGATATACATTGATGAAATTCACAAATTGCAGCTCTTCTGCCTTTCCTATATTAAACATTTCTACATGCTGCCATGTTTTGTAGGCTGCATACCATGTACTTCGCAGACTCTCTAAATTAGATGTATTTGGTGACTCGGAAAATATTTGTGCGGCATTTTTTAGCTCAAGAGAATTCCCTTTAAATGCTTCCAAGCTTGGTATGATAATATTATCTGCTAAATGTGTTAGCATTGCTGTTCTATCAAATTCATCTACCGGAACATCTGAGCCAGTATCTGATTTACTACAGGCATATACAACTGTAGCAATCACGAAAAGTATGACTATTTTTTTCAACATTTTTATTTCTATTTATACTAAATAAATTCTTTGTAAAGATACAAAAAAGGAGCTATGTCAATAGCTCCTTTTTTTATATTTAATGAAATTAAGAAGACTTTAATACTCTTAGTTTACTGTTTCTTCTTTGGTAAATCCATATGCGGAAGCAATTCTGTCTGATATTTGATCCAATGTAGCCCCTGTTACCTCCCAGAATCCGTTTCCTTCCATTAATGTGGACAAGAAAGCCGTAATTTCTGCTGATGGTAAATGAGGTGCATTCGTTGAAGTATTTCTTGTAAATCGTAAGCTATATACAAATCCATATCCTTCTGATAGATCATGGAAAGCAGATGCCATATCTGACCCCAGATTCGCTTTTCCAGATTGCAAATAGTACACTGCTCTAACAGCAATTACTTTAGAAACTGCTTCTCTAATGATATTAGCTTGCGCATCTCTTAAATCGTAATCCTTTGCTACAATTGCAGCTCTACCCAATTTAAAAGCGTCATAAATATCTTGCGCCACCCCGTTAAAATCTGCATCGCTATCAACTTTCGCTAAGTACTTATTTAAAAAATCATCAGCACCTAATTCTGGAACAGCTGGATTTGTTTCGTTTCCGTACAAGTATCCATATGCTTCATCCCATTTGTGCTCCATGGTTGTATAATTTTTTCCTGAAGCAAGCACATCTGCATCATTATCAGCCACGTTAGAAGCAGCATCTAAAACACCAGTACTTAAATAATTATTCAACATCTGATCTGCCATCAAAGCTCCAATAGTTGCTTTTAAATACGCTTGGTTGTATTCTAATCCTTTTGCACTTACGTAACGAGTAGATCCTCCACCGTTTTCTTGAATTTTACCTGCTACACCTTCAGCTGCATCTGAACCCCAGTTAGGAAACACCTCTGTAACTTGAGCACCTAGCCAACCATCGAAATCAGATTTAATACTATTTGATTCTGTTGAATTTGAAGCAAAATAATCATAAGAAGCTGCAACTTTACTTCTTACATTTTTACTTGAACTGTTTAAGTCTGCATCAGAAAAATCAGCATTCCCTTCTGCATGATTAAACATCGCTTCCAATTGAGCATCTGTTTTTGCAGTATTTTTCATGGCATCTCCTAATTCCTCTGCCATTTTAATTCTGGTTGTTTGACCAGAAAAACTAACACTTGTAGAACCATCTCTATCAAAAGCATAGGTCTGAGGTGCTACTACCGGTACAATAGCTGGTTCATTGTTCTTTGAACATGAAACAAACACCATTGCCGATACAGCTAGTACTGATAAAATATTTTTTCTCATTTTATTTAGATTTATTTAAAATAAATTTTCTTTATGCCGCAAAAATACGAACAGAAACAGAATAAAAAAAAATTATTTGGATTTAATTTAAATAAAAATAACTAATATATATCTAAACAAATGACAATAAGTCGATTAACCAAAGCCACCCTAAACACAGCATCACGATTTTCTCATATCAAAAGCCTTATTATGCAATTTATACTATGTATATTGTTAGCACATTGCCATTCTAACTTGATATAAATGAGATAGCATTAGGTGCATTCTAATGATTAAAAATATCTAAAGCGACATTATAAGCACTTTCAAAACGCAAAGGTCTAATGTTTGTTTCAGCTTTCTCTGCCGTAAAATAGGAGAGTAATTTTTCAGTCGGCATATTACCTGTTAATGCATCTTTTGCCATTGGACAGCCTCCATAACCTAAAATTGCACCATCAAAACGGTAGCAACCAGATTTGTATGCAGCTGCAACTTTTTCCTTCCAAGCATCTCGTGTTGTATGCAAGTGTGCACCAAATTCAATTTCCGGATATTTCGGAATTAGATTAGAAAACAGGTATTCTATCACCTCAGGAGTTGAACTTCCAATGGTATCTGAAAGCGATAAAATTTTCACCCCCATGTGCGAGAGTTTTTCTGTCCATTCAGCAACAATATCCACATTCCAAGGGTCTCCATACGGATTTCCAAAACCCATAGACAAATAAGCTACAACTTCTTTATTCGCTCTAGATGCAATCGTTAATATTTCTTGTAAGGTATCTATAGATTCTGCAATCGTCTTGTGGGTATTACGCATTTGAAAATTTTCAGAAATGGAGAAAGGATATCCTAAATAATCAATCTCTTCGAACTGAGCTGCATCATTGGCTCCTCTAATATTGGCTATAATTGCCAATAACTTACTTTGAGAATCAGCTAAATCTAACTTAGAGAGCACCGCAGCGGTGTCTCGCATTTGAGGGATTGCTTTTGGAGACACGAAGCTTCCAAAATCAATTGTATCAAATCCTACACGTAATAATGCGTTGATATAATTGGCTTTATCTTGTGTAGATATAAAATGTGTTTTAATGCCCTGCATTGCATCTCTTGGGCATTCTATAATTTTTACTTTGTTTCTCATTAGTTCTCAAAGATAACTAAAGAGATCGATTTGTAACATACATTTTAGGAAGGAATCTTTTCACAAAATATTAACGAATCATTCGTATTTAGATTTGTACATATTCTCTATCATTGTGTCAAATTCTACACAAAATACATGAAACAAAGCCTCTCCTATTATGCAACCTTGGGTGTTATCAAATTAAAAGGTATAAAAAAAAACTTTAGCAAAAACCCTATTGATTATTTAAAAATAAGAAAAGAGGATCTACACAACATTACCTCTAACTTTTCAAAAAAATGTACCGTTCAACATCGTACAATTTTACAAAGTAAAATTACGGAAATACTTCAAAAAAAGCGATCTGATCAGCTAATACTATTCATCCATGGTGGTGCTTTTATTTCAGGACCAGCACAACATCATTGGGATAGTATAAAACATATTGTAAAAAAAACAAGTAAAAATGTATGGATGTGCAATTACCCAAAAGCTCCAGAACACAAGATTTCTGAAATTTCTAAAAATATTGATGCGGTGTATGCAGCTGCTGCAAAAAGCTATAACCCGAGGGAAATTGTATTGATCGGAGATTCTGTCGGCGGAACATTAGTTACTGCTCTTACACAAAGACTCATTGCGAAAGGAATAGAAGCTCCCGAAAAGATTATTTTAATTTCTCCAGTAATGGATGCGAGCTTAACGAACCCCAACATAGATGCCATCGATACTATAGATCCAATGTTATCAAAAAAAGGAGTCTTAAGCGCAAAGATGATGTGTGCAGAAAACAACGACCTCACGAGCACAATGCTATCTCCAATACACGGTAGTTTTAAGAACTTTCCAAGGACGTATGTATACGCAGCTAAAAACGATATTACATTTCCTGATCAAGAATTAGCTATCGAGAAGCTAAAAAAATCTAACGTCAATTTAAAAGTTACTTACGGGAACAACATGCCACATATATGGCCACTTTTACCTGTTATGAAGGAGGCAAAAGTTGCCTTAAATGAAATCATTGAAGTTTTACAGTAAATTCTGCTATTTCAGGTAGCAAACATGAACAGTGAAATTCCAACAAACACAATAATTTGAAGCCATTTGAGAAAAATTCCTGCCGCAGTATTCTTTTTAATGAACACCGCAATACTACCTGCTAAAAATGCTATGAAACCAAACACGAGGAATGAAGTAAGAATGAATAGACCACCCAAGACATAAAATTGAAGTACTGTTGAAATAGATGAAGAAAATAAAAACTGAGGAAAAAATGCCAAAAAGAAAATGGTAACTTTTGGATTTAAAACATTCATCCAAAATCCAGTTTTAAACAACTGAAATGTTGTTTTATGTGCAATGTCGTCTGTAGAAAATACAATAGCTGAACTGTTTTTATAAACTTGATATGCTAGGTATAGCAGATATCTAACTCCAAATAGCTTGATACCAATAAATAAAGCTTCGTTCCGTTGTATAATTTCTGAAATTCCAAATGCGACCAATGTGGTATGAACAATACAGCCTGTCATTAAACCGAAAACCGTTGCTAAACCAAATTTCCTTCCGTTTACAATACTCTGCGTTAAAACAAAAATATTATCTGGACCAGGAGAAAAAGCAAGTGCTGCTGTTGCTAGTACAAACGAAACTAAAGTTTCCATCATCCTTTTTAGTTTTTTTTTAATTCTCCGGCAATAAGCAAGAACTATTGCATCTGTTTCAATATTGCTTTATTAATTCGTTTAATAAGACCAGGGCCCTCATAAATAAACCCGGTATAAATCTGAATCAAGTCAGCACCTGCTTCTAATTTTTCTAATGCATCTTGAGCGCTGTGTATGCCTCCTACCCCAATAATTGGAAATGCTCTGTTCGATTTATCTGACAAGTATTTAATCACCTTGGTACTTTGTTCTTTGATAGGTTGCCCACTTAATCCACCATTACCGATACGGTTCAAAAGATCATTTGAAGCTTTTAAATCGGACCTCGAAGTAGATGTGTTAGATGCGATTACACCAGCAATATTCGTTTCTGCAACTAATGCAATAATCTCATCTAATTGCTGGGTATTTAGATCTGGTGCAATTTTCAATAAAATTGGTTTAGGGGATGCTTTTTTTGCATTCAATAGTTGTACTGTCGAAATCAATTCTATGAGGTAGTCTTTATCATTCAGTTTTGCATGACTGCCAACATTAGGACAACTTACATTTAAAACAAAATAATCTACATATGCATGCAATGCTTCAAACACCTCACAATAATCTTGCGTATAATTTTCTGGTTTTGTTGTAGTATTCTTCCCGAGATTACCGCCAATGATCACTTTCCCTTTATTCTTTTTTAACTGCGCAACAGCAGGTTCAATACCTTTATTATTAAAGCCCATTCTATTAATAATCCCTTGATCGTCTTTTAAACGAAATAACCTTTTTTTAGGATTACCTTCCTGTCCTTCTGGAGTTACGGTACCAATTTCTATAAATCCAAAACCAAAATCTGCTAGCTCATTGTAAAGTATTGCGTTTTTATCGAACCCTGCAGCCAACCCAACAGGATTTTGAAAAGTAATTCCAAATAACTCTCGTTTTAATCGTGTGTCATTTAACTGATACACACTTCTTATCATTGCTGAAAAAAAGGGAATCTTATGAAAAATCTTGATAACCGAAAATGTAAAATAGTGCACTTTTTCTGGATCAAAAAGAAATAATATAGGACGAATAATACGTTTGTACATAATTAAATATATAAAAAAAGCTCCACAATTGGAGCTTTGAATTTATCTTAAAACCGCATTTAAGTTTTTCTCAAATGTTCCTTGTAGTTTGTGCATAATTTTATCAATTTGCTTATCTTCTAATGTTTTATTAGAATCTTGTAAGACAAAGCTAACAGCGTATGATTTTTTGCCTTCAGGTAATTTATCACCTTCATAGACATCAAATAAATCGACTTCTTTTAATAGATTTTTTTCCGACTGCTTTGCCAAATTATACACTTCCTTAAAAGTAACATTCACATCTATCAATAAAGCCAAATCTCTTTTTACAGATGGATATTTGGGTAAATTTGTTACTTTATTATTCTTTTTACCACATACATTAAGTAGGTTTTCCCAATTAAAATCAGCAAACAAAACTTCCTGTTTGATTCCGAACTTCCTTAGAATAGCAGGTTTAACAACTCCAAAATCTACCAATTTAATTTTGCCTAAACTCAAGGAAATCCCTTCTGTAAAAGTATCTGATTTTGTAGGTACTGTTTTCAAATTTGTAATTCCTAATCGCTCTAATAACGATGTAATTATTCCCTTCAAATAGAAGAAATCAGAATTTTGCGTTGCAATTTTCCAACTTTCTTTGGTTCTACTCCCAGTTACAAATAATGATAAATGCTTATTTTCTTGGTACTTTTCGTTGTATTTATGATATGTTTTACCAAATTCATAGAACTTCAGCGCATTGTTCTTCCTATTAATGTTGTAAGCTACAGATTCTAAACCACTAAATAACATTGACTGACGCATCACTTTTAAATCGTTGCTTAACGGATTTAGCATTTCAACGTTATTTTCAGCGTTGAGATTCTCTGTCAACTCAATGTAAGTCTCTTTCGTTAGTGAATTTGCCATCGTTTCATTGAATCCTAGAGAAGTTAATTGATCAGCTACAATGTTTTCAATTTTAGTATGCTTATTTGTATCAAAAGAGATGGATGTATTTAACTTGTGAGAAAATTCAATATTGTTATACCCATAGACTCTTAAGATTTCTTCAATAATATCAGATTCTCTTTGAACATCTACTCTATATGAAGGAATTGTTAGACCTAAACCTCCTTCTGTTTCACTATTTATTTTTATCTCAAGAGAGGCTAAAATCTTCTTTATAATCTCTCTTGGTATTTCTTGTCCAATGAGACGATTTGCATTTTCATAGGATAAAAAGACTTGAAAATCTTCTACTTTTTCTGGATAAAAATCCATGATATCAGATGCCAAGGTTCCTCCTGCATACTCCTCTATTAAAAGGGCAGCTCTCTTTAAAGCATATTTCGTTAAGTTGATATCGATCCCTCTTTCAAAGCGAAAAGAAGCATCTGTATTTAATGCATGTCTTTTGGCAGATTTTCGAATAGCTACTGGGTTGAAATAGGCACTTTCTAAAAATATATTAATGGTGTTTTCAGTAACACCAGAATTAACTCCTCCCAAAACACCGGCAATACAAAGTGGATTTGATTCTGCATCACAAATCATAATATCATCAGAAGACAACGCCCTTTCTATACCGTCTAATGTGGTGAATTTTGTTCCTTCTTCAAGTGTTTTTACAGTAACTTTATTCCCCTTAATTTTTGAAGCATCAAATGCGTGCAATGGCTGACCTAATTCGTGTAATACGTAATTTGTAATATCAACAATATTATTTTTAGGCACAATTCCAATCGCCTTTAAACGATTCTGTATCCATTCTGGTGAATCTTTTACCTCAACATCTGTTATTGAAATCCCGCTATATCTTGGTGCTAAATCCTTGTTGTCTACCTCAACATCAATTTTTAATTTGCGTTCATCGACATGAAAATCACTCACGGAAGGTGATATCAATTCTCGCTGTATATCTTGCTGCATTAAACCCGCTCGTAAATCGCGAGCGACACCAAAATGGCTCATCGCATCTGCTCTATTTGGAGTTAAACCAATTTCAAAAACCTCATCTTTTTCAATATTAAAAACTTCAGAGGCCCTGGTACCAGGAAGCAATGCTGCATCTAAAACTAGAATTCCGTCATGACCTTTACCCAGGCCTAACTCGTCTTCTGCACAAATCATTCCATGACTCTCTTCCCCTCTAATTTTTCCTTTTTTTATTTTGAAACCCTCGCCTTTTTCATCGTACAAGACTGTTCCTATTGTTGCAACTGGTACTTTTTGTCCGGCAGCAACATTTGGAGCTCCACATACAATTTGTACAGGTGTACCATTTCCAAGATCTACAGTGGTCACTTTTAATCGATCAGCATTTGGATGTTGAATACACGTTAGCACTTCTCCAACCACAACTCCAGCTAAACTTCCTTTTATGGACTCTTTGGTTTCAATTCCCTCTACTTCAAGACCAAGATCTGTCAGTAATTCCCCTGCCTTTTCAGCGTCCCAATCAATTTGTAAAAATTGTTTTAACCAATTGTAAGATATTTTCATGCTTCTTTTGTAAAATTTCAGCTGCAAATTTAAGCATTTTATCTGTATTTTATGATGAAATGGTTATTAGAAATCCCTATGTTTAAAATTATTTTATCTACTCATTTTTCGTTAAATCAAGAACTCTTTGTGTTATTAAAAAGCATATGAATTGCTCTTAGGTATGTATAATATCTGTTTTTGTACTAGATCTCCATAAATCCATTCAGAAATATCAAACAAACAATCAACACCCTGACTTTAGCAACTATTTACATTGTTATTATAAATTGTAAAAAACTCCACAAATGATAATACTCTACTGGTATTTATTCATAAATTAGACCGGTGTTTTTTTAACACACACAATTATAACTAACTAAACTACAATGAAATGAAAAAATTAAACCTCTTTTTTATACTGATATTTTCGGTATCAGTATTTTCTCAAATCCCAACCTATTACAACAATGTAAACATAAATCAAACTGGAGTCTCTTTAAAGAATGCATTAATTACAAAAATTATTTCTACTCACACCAATGAACTCAAGTATTCCCCTGATATTTGGGAAGCAAGTAAAGTAACAGATATCAATCCTAACAATCCTTCTGAAGTAATTCTTATATACGGTTGGGAAAATGGCAACGACAGCAATATTAAAAATGATAAATATCGTGATAAGACACTTCAAGACACAGGAAGTGGCGCAGCTTTTGTTTGGAATAGAGAGCATGTTTTTTCAAATTCTTTAGCAAATCCGAGATTAGACACTAACGGAAAGAACGGCGCTCCTTATGCCGATGCTCATAATTTAAGGCCCGCAGATAGAGGTACAAATATAACAAGGAGCAACAAACCTTTTGCTACCGGATCTGGCAATGCTAAAGACGTGTCTGGTGGTTGGTATCCTGGAGATGAATGGAAAGGAGACATCGCACGAATGATGATGTACATGTATTTACGCTATGGAAATCAGTGTTTACCAACAATCGTAGGAGTTGGCGATAGCTCTCAGACACCTGATGCGATGATAGATTTATTTCTGCAATGGAATGTAGAAGACCCTGTGTCCGATTTTGAAAAGTTGAGAAACTCATATCATGAAGATACATCGAACGCATATGCTCAGGGAAACAGAAATCCTTTTATAGACAATCCTGCTTTTGCTACTCAAATATGGGGAGGGCCACAGGCTCAAGATTTATTTAATGGAGGCACAGGAGATACGCAAGCGCCTACAGCACCGACTAACCTTTCTGTTTCATCAATAACTCAGTCTTCTGTTAGCTTATCTTGGACAGCAGCTTCAGATAACATTGGTGTTTCAGGATATGATATATTTATTGACGCTTCACTACTAGCATCAACTACTGCTAATGGTTATAATTTAACAGGACTGTCTAGTAACAATAACTATACATTTACAATTAAAGCCAAAGATGCTGCAGGAAATATATCAGCGGCAAGCAATTCAGTCACTGCAACTACTCCTTCAGGGTCTGGAAATTCTACAACAGAACTTTTAATATCTGAATATGTAGAAGGTTCATCATATAACAAAGCCATAGAAATTGCAAACTTTACAGGAACAGCTGTTGATTTGTCTGTGTATACCATCAAAAAACAAACAAATGGAACTGGATCATGGTCTTCGGGGTATGCTTTAACAGGAGTTTTACCTCATGAAAACGTTTTTGTTGTAGGCCATTCTAGTGCATCAACTTCGATTACAACTATTGCAAATACCACAACTAGTTCTAGCTCTTTAAATTTTAATGGAAATGATGCAATTGGGTTATTTAAAAATGGTCTTATCATAGATGCTGTAGGCGTGTTTAATAGTTCTGATACTTTTGGAGCTAACAAAACATTGCAAAGAAAAAGTTCGGTTACAAGTCCGAATATTACCTATACACTATCAGAATGGGATACGCTAGCTTCCAATACCTTTTCTGGTTTAGGGAATCATAGTATTGACGCAGGAACACCTACTGATACTGAAAGCCCTTCAACTCCTCCAAACCTGAGTTCAGGAGCTATCACAGAAAATTCTGTTGCTTTATCCTGGGATACCTCAACAGATAATGTAGCTGTTCTGAATTATGAAGTATATCAAGGAACCATGCTTATCTCAACAACAGTCAATACAAACTATACTGTCTCAGGACTAACTGCTGCAACGGCTTATAATTTTTCTGTAAAAGCACGAGATGCTGCGGGTAATGACTCTCCATTAAGTAACACCGTAAATATAACAACCATTGACAATACCATACCCAATGCTCCCACAAATGTATCTGTAACAAACATTACTCAAACGGCAGCAGATCTAGACTGGTCAGCGGCCACAGATAATGTTGGCGTAATAGGCTATGACGTCTATCAAAATGGAAACATTATCGCAACAATCAATAGTCTAAATTATTCCGTTTTTGGATTGACAACTGCTACTACTTATACTTTTTCAATTATAGCCATAGACGCAGCAGGAAATAATTCAAATCCAAGTAGTCCTGTCACAATAACAACAGATAGTGCCACGGTTACAGGAACAATTTCAGATTTAATTATTTCTGAATATGTTGAAGGAAGTTCTAATAATAAAGCTATTGAAATTGCTAACTTTACAGGAAATAACATTGACCTTTCTGGATATTCATTAAAAAAAGTAACCAATGGAAGTGGAAATTTTTCGAGTTCTATGACCTTGTCTGGGTCAATAGCCAACGGAGAAGTATATGTCATTGTAAATGGAAGTGCTAATGCTTCTCTTTTAAGTGTTGCCAATACTACGAATAATTCAGTACTCACATTCAACGGGAATGATGCTATAGGCTTATTCAAAAATGATTCATTAATAGACCTTCTTGGAGACATCTCAAGTGATGATAATTTCGCTCAAAATAGTACTTTACAAAGAAAGTCTTCCGTAACAAATCCCAATGCTTCTTATACCTTAGCAGAATGGGATTCTTTTGCGCAAGATACTTTTTCTGGATTAGGAAATCATACCCTAGATAACGCTTTAGACACATCGAAACCAACAGCACCAGGGAACTTGTCAGTATCTAATACAACACAAACCTCTGTTGACTTAAATTGGTCAGCATCTACAGATAATATTGCTGTTACCGGGTATGATATATATAATGGAAATTCGTTAATCTTTACCACAACAGCTACCAATTTCCAAGTAACAGGTTTACTACCAAATACTTCACATACTTTTTATGTAAAAGCATTTGATACAGCTGCAAACATCTCTAATTCTAGTAATACTCAAACAGTCCAAACGTTAGCAACCTCAACAAGTACAATTTTATCTGAATCTTATTTTGAAACAGGTTTAGACAATTGGATAGATGGTGGCGGAGATTGTTTCCGTTATTCTGGTTCAAGATCTTACCAAGGAAATTATTCCATACGCATAAGAGACAATTCTGGAGCCTCATCTTCCATGACCTCAGAAATGTATGACCTATCTGCATATGACGCTGTTGAAGTTGAATTTCACTTCTACTCATACAGTATGGAATCTGGAGAGGATTTTTGGATTCGTTATTATGATGGAAACTCATGGACCACAGTGAATACTTATCGTAGTGGCACTGACTTTAATAATAATGGATTTTATTCTGCCTTAGTGACTCTAGATAAAAATAGTTATGCCTTTTCTTCTAACTCAAAATTTAGATTCCAGAATGATGCCTCTGGCAATGCAGATCATATCTATATTGATCAAGTTCGTATCACAGGAAAAACAGGTAATTTATTAGGAAAAGGAACACGTAAAAATAGTGTTCGCTTCTTAAAAGAAATGATTGGTGAAACGACATCTTCTTTGGAAGATTTTACCATGTATCCAAATCCTGTTTCGAATGGAATCATTCACCTTGAAATTGCTGATATAAAGAACACTAATTATTTCATTACCAATACCTTAGGTCAAACAGTTTTGAAAGGAATATTGACCTCCAAACAAATAAATATTGATCAGCTAAAGCAAGGTGTTTATTTTCTTGAGATTCGTAACTCAGAAGAAAAAATCATTAACAAGTTTGTGAAACGATAATTCTACTATTTCACAAAAAAAAGCCTCGCAAATTTGTGAGGCTTTTTTTATCATCATATTCAGGTACTGTTCATCGCTTTCACATACGATTAAAAAGCTTCCCAACATGTGATTACTTTCCTACATACCGACAAAACGATCTAGTTTATATGTATGTTATTCGCCCCGAGAGATCAATCTTCTGGGTTTACATCACTACTCGGAAGCTCACGCTCATCTGCTCTAATTTTTCGAGTACCCGCATACATATCATAACGCACCAATCGACAGTCTAAGTCTCCATTTTTTAATGGAATTCTCTTAGATGTTCTTAGACCTACAAACTTTAATGCTTCTAAATCAGAAGTAATAAACCATACTTTAGAATCTGGATATCCGTGCTTTAAAGTATCCCCAATTTTAGAGTAAAATTCTTTTGTATCGATGTTCAAACGTTCTCCATAGGGAGGATTAAATAAGATAGTTGTATTTCCAAAAACCTCTTTTTTAGAATTGAAGAAGTTTACATGATGTACACCAATAAAATCATCTAAGTTGGCATTTTCAATATTATCCTGAGCTTTCCGCACTGCAGATGGTGCTTTATCAAACCCCATAATTTTAAAATGTGAACTCCGTATTTTCTTTAGCAATACATCCTGTATTAAAAAATACAAATCTTCATCATAATCTTTCCAGTTTTCAAAAGCAAAATGTTTTCGATTGATATTGGCAGGAATGTTATTAGCAATCATTGCTGCTTCAATCAAAATAGTTCCTGAACCACACATAGGGTCTATAAAATTCTCGTCTCCTGTATAACCTGAAAGTAAGACCAAACCTGCGGCCAACACTTCATTAATTGGAGCAATATTTGTAGCACTTCTATACCCTCTTTTGTGGAGAGAGTCTCCTGAACTATCCAAAGAAACGGTACACCATTCTTTCTGAATGTGAACATGTATTTTTAAATCAGGATACTTTACATCTACATTGGGTCTTTTGCTATATTTATGTCTGTAGTAATCTGCAATTGCATCTTTAGATTTTAAAGTAATATAATGAGAATTTGTTGTAAAATGTTTCGAATTTACAACTGCTCCAATAGAAAAAGTACCATCTACATCAAGATAGTTTTCCCATTTTATTTTTTGCAAACTATCATACAAATCTTCTTCATCGTATACTTTGAAAGATTTGATTGGTTTTAGTATTCTAATTGCAGTTCTTAAAGCAATATTTGCTTTGTATAAAAAACCTTTATCTCCTTTGAATGAAACGTTTCTTATTCCAACAACCACCTCCTGGGCACCCAAATTTTTCAATTCAGTTGCCAAAACTTCTTCTAAACCAAACATGGTGGTCGCCACCATTTTAAAATCTTGTCTACTATTCATGTGGCAAAAATACGTTTTAATTTTAGGATTCTTCTTTTGCTTGGAATGATTTTTTAATCTTTTTGAAAATGTCAAAGCTATCATTTCAGAATTCTGTATTTTTGCGAATTACTATATTATGGCAACAACAAAAGATTGGTTTATTTCTTGGTTTGACACTTCCTATTATCATATCCTTTACAAGGATAGAGATGATACAGAAGCGCAATTATTTATGCAACATATCACCTCTTTTCTAAAATTACCTGAGCAAACACATATTTTAGATTTGGCCTGCGGTAAAGGAAGGCATTCTGTGTACCTAAACTCTTTAGGCTATAAAGTTTCAGGAGTGGATTTGTCTGAAAACAACATTGCTTCTGCCAAGCTAAAAACAAATAATCGTTTGCATTTCAAAGTGCACGACATGCGTAATCCATTTTCTAAAAAATACAACGCTATTTTTAATTTATTTACAAGTTTTGGCTATTTTGAAGATGATGCCATAGATGTAAGTATTTTACAAAATATCAAAAATGGATTGCATCAAAACGGAGTAGCCGTCATCGATTTTTTAAATGTTGCATCAGTTTCGAATGATTTAATCCCTTATGAAGTAAAAAGCATTGAAGGTATAGATTTTCATATTCGAAAGAAAATTGAAAACGGATTCATCATTAAAGAAATTTCTTTTGAAGACAAAGGAGATTCTCATGTATATGAAGAAAGAGTAAAATATCTTGACATCGATAAGTTTAGGGCGTATTTCAAGAAATCTGGTCTTACTATAAAGTATATTTTTGGAGATTATAATTTGTCTTCTTATCAAAAAGAAACATCGAAACGTCTCATATTTGTGGTATCATAATGACATATATTTATCTCATATTATCTGTACTTATTGGTTCTTTAGTTGTTATCCTGTTTAAACCAGGTAACAAAATAACACGTTTATTGGTGTCTTTTAGTGGCGCTTATCTCTTATCAGTTACTATTTTGCATTTACTTCCTGAAGTATACGAAGCTTCGCATGTTAGTCCCACTAGAATTGGCGTCTTGATTTTAGTTGGTATTTTAATACAATCTGTATTGGAATCTTTCTCTAAAGGAGCTGAGCATGGACATATTCATAGCCATTCAAATCAAACAAAATTTCCAGTGCTTCTCTTTATCAGTTTGTGCATTCATTCGTTTTCCGAAGGAGTTCCAATTCATAAAGATGATCACAATTTATTGTGGGCAATTGTTGTTCATAAAATACCCATTGCCATTGTTTTAACAACATTCTTAGTACATTCGAAGTTACCAAAAACAACTGTTTTTACTTTTTTAAGTGTTTTTGCCTTTATGAGTCCGTTAGGGGTATTAGTAGCTGACAATATTGAATTCTTTTCGAAATACAGCACTGAAATTTCGGCTTTAGTTGTTGGTGTTTTCTTACACATTTCTACTATAATTCTTTTTGAGAGCTCTGAGAATCACAAATTCAACCTCCAGAAATTTATATCCATCATCTTAGGGATACTATTAACAGTAGTAACATTAAACTAAGCTACTTGATTGGTGCTCTTCTTAAGATACATTGCTTTTTAAAAGTAAACAAAGTATTTTCTTGAGACATGAATTCTAAAAACACATGTAAAATGTCGATAAGAGATGCCACTCTAATTAGCCACATCATTGATGAACTTAATTCGCATCAGCCTCAATTCTTCATCGTCATAGTCTCCATCAAATTCGTCCAAAGCCTCCTGAATCTTATCTGTTTCAGACTCCATAAAGTAATCAAAAATTTCATCTTGTTGCTCTTCGTCAAGAAGGTCCTCCAAAGAGTAATCAATATTTAACTTTGTTCCAGAAAATATAATCGCCTCCATCTCTTTTATCAACTCACTCATTTCCAACCCTTTTGACTGAGCAATATCAATTAAGGGCAACTTTCTATCTGTATTTTGAATGATATACAATTTCAATCCAGAATTAACACCAGTACTTTTAACAACCAAGTCATCCGGTCTTAATATATCATGCTCCTCCACATAGTTTGCTATGAGTGCAACAAAATCTTTTCCATACTTGCGCGCCTTCCCTTCTCCGACACCATGAACATTTGCTAAATCTTCTAATGAAATTGGGTACTTCAAAGCCATATCATCTAGCGAAGGGTCTTGAAAAACAGCAAAAGGAGGTACACCTAATTTTTTTGCAATACCTTTACGAAGGTCTTTTAATAATACCATTAGCTTTTCATCAACACCAACAGAATTGCTTTTAGAGTTGGTAATAATTCCGGCATCATTTCCTCTCTCATATGCATGATCTTCTGTCATCATAAAAGATCGTTGACTATCAATATATTGCACACCAACTTTAGTCAGTTTAATAACACCGTATTGCTCAATCTCTTTTCTCAAATATCCTGCAACTAGTATCTGTCTCAGCAAGGCCATCCAATAGCTATCACTTTTATCTTTACCGATTCCGAAAAACGGTTTCGTTGGTGTCTTGTGCGAATTTAACATCGCATTTTCTTTTCCAACAATGGTACTTACAATATCTTTGGCCTTGTATTTTTCCTTTGTATCTCTTACCACAGATAGCAGCTTAACAACTTGATCTTTTGCCTCATGTTTTTTCTTTGGATTCTTTGTGTTATCATCTAACTCAGCACCCAAACCATTGACCTCATCAAATTCTTCACCAAAGTAATGCAGTAGATATTTACGCCTATTCATTGAGGTTTCTGCATAACCCACTACTTCTTGCAGTAGTGCATGTCCTATTTCTTGCTCTGCAACAGGTTTACTCGCCATAAACTTTTCTAACTTCTCAATATCCTTGTATGCATAAAAAGCCAAACAATAGCCTTCTCCCCCATCGCGTCCTGCTCTTCCGGTTTCCTGATAGTAACTTTCTAAACTTTTTGGAATATCATGATGAATAACAAAACGAACGTCTGGCTTGTCAATCCCCATACCAAATGCAATGGTAGCAACAACAACATCACAATCTTCCATCAAAAACATATCTTGATGCTTGACTCTTGTTTTTGCATCTAATCCTGCATGGTAGGGTACTGCTTTTACTCCATTTACTTGCAGTACCTGTGCTATTTCTTCTACTTTTTTTCTACTCAAGCAATAGATGATTCCTGATTTACCGACACGTTGCTTAACAAAACGTATGATATCTTTATCAACATCCTTTGTTTTGGGTCTTACCTCATAAAAAAGGTTTTCTCTATTAAATGAAGCTTTGAATGTCTTAGCATTAGAAATTCCAAGCGTTTTTAGAATATCTTCTTGTACTTTTTGTGTTGCCGTTGCCGTTAGCCCTATCACAGGAACATTATCAATTTCTTTGATAATGGCTCTTAGGTTCCTGTATTCTGGTCTAAAGTCATGACCCCATTCAGAAATACAATGTGCTTCATCAATGGCTACGAAAGAAATTTTTTGAGTTCTTAAAAAGGTCACATACTCTTCTTTGATCAAAGATTCTGGAGCAACATACAATAGTTTTGTAATTCCATGCTCAATATCGCTTTTTACCTGAGCAACATCTGTCTTATTTAATGAAGAATTTAATACATGTGCAATCCCTTTTTGTTCTGAAATACCTCTAATAGCATCTACTTGATTCTTCATTAAGGCAATTAAAGGAGATACGACAATAGCAGTTCCTTGATTCATTAATGCAGGTAATTGATAGCATAGTGACTTTCCTCCTCCTGTTGGCATAATTACAAAAGTATCTTGTTTATTCATGACACTTTTAATGACATCTTTTTGTAATCCTTTAAACTTAGTAAATCCGAAAAACTTCTTTAAAGGTCCGTATAAATCAATTTCTTCATTCATCATAATCAATCAATCCCTATTTTATTATTCTCAACTTAAAATCCCCATTTTTGGTTTGGGTCTATCATTATTTGTAGTAAATTTGTATCACTATTAACAGTGCTATTAAAATTAATTAAAGATATAACTTTTTTTTCTACTACTAAAATTACACAACCTTGAAAGATTCTAACACCATAATTGCAACTGCTAAAGAAACTATTTTACTTGAAAGCAGTGCTATTGCTAATTTAGCAAATTTAATTGATGAAAATTTCGAAAATTCGGTCAAATGTATTTTTAATTCAAAAGGCCGAGTTATTGTCACTGGGATTGGAAAAAGTGCAAACATCGCAACAAAAATTGTTGCTACCTTCAACTCAACAGGTACTCCTTCTATTTTCATGCATGCTGCAGATGCTATTCATGGTGATTTGGGTACGATACAAGATAACGATGTTGTTATTTGTATTTCTAAAAGTGGTAATACTCCAGAAATAAAAGTGTTAGTTCCCTTAATACAGAATTACGGAAACAAAATAATTGCAATCACAGGAAATACAGATTCTTACTTAGGTAAAAATGCAGATTTCACATTACATACATTCGTAGAAAAAGAAGCTTGTCCTAATAATCTCGCTCCTACAACAAGCACCACCGCTCAATTAGTAATGGGAGATGCTTTGGCTGTTTGTTTATTAAAACTAAAAAGGTTTAGTAGCAAAGATTTTGCAAAATTTCACCCTGGAGGTGCTTTAGGCAAGCGTTTGTACTTACGAGTTGCTGACTTAATTGCTACTAATGAAGCACCACTAGTAAAAAGAACTAGTAGTATTTCTGAGGTAATTATTGAAATTAGTGAAAAACGACTAGGAGTAACCGCTGTCATTGAAAATAATACTATTGTTGGTATCATTACAGATGGTGATATTCGAAGAATGCTCAGTAAAACAAGTACTATTTCGTCACTAACAGCAAATGATATCATGTCACAACATCCAAAAACAATCACTGCTGATGCCATGGCAATTGACGCACTAGAAACCATGGAAAAAAATGACATCACTCAAATACTTGTGACCAGTAAAGAGAATACATACATAGGTGTCGTACATTTACATGATTTAATCAAAGAAGGAATTTTTTAACATGGGTAAGCAGCAAGAAGAGATGTCTTTCTTAGGACATTTAGAGGAATTACGTTGGCATTTGGTAAGAAGTGTTGCAGTTATATGTACAATAGCTATTGTTTTATTTGTTTTTCGAGAAACGATCTACAATAATTTCATCATTGCACATACACATTCAGATTTTATTACCTATGAATTCTTTTGCAGTTTATTTGGGAGTATGGGAGCAGAAAGTAGTTTTTGTGACATTCAAATACCTAGTAAATTACAAGCGTTATCGTTAACTCAGCAATTGATGAGCTCTCTTTGGGTATCAATTGTATTGGGTTTTATTATCGCTTTCCCTTATGTGTTATGGGAGCTTTGGAGATTCATAGCGCCGGGATTGCACACTACTGAAAAGAATAAATCGAAAGGGTTTCTCTTTATAGCCTCTTTGTTATTTTTTGTTGGAGCTGCTTTTAGTTATTATGTTATTATGCCAATGTCAGTATCTTTTTTCTACGGATATCAAATCAGTGAAAATATTGTCAATAATTTCACACTCGATTCTTACATCAGTTTATTTACCAACACCATGCTTGGTATTTCATTGGTTTTTGAATTGCCTGTTGTGATATACTTCCTAACAAAAATAGGATTGGTTACTCCATCTTTTTTAAAAAAATACAGAAAGCACGCCTTAGTCTTGGTCTTAATTCTATCTGCAATTATAACACCTCCAGATGTTCAAAGTCAAGTTATTGTGTCTATACCCATACTAATATTATATGAAATTAGTATCCATATTTCTAGTTTTGTAATTAAAAAACAGTTAAAAAATGCCAAATAAAGTCGATGAATTTAACGATTATCGTCAAGAAATGAACGATAAACTCTTGAGTAATGATAATAAAGTAATCAAGAGAATATTTAACCTAGACACCAATGCTTTTAAAGCCGGGCATTTGCCAGCAAAGACAAAAGAACTTTTAGGGTTAGTATCTTCAGCTGTCTTGCGATGTGATGACTGCATTCAATATCATTTAGAAACAGCTTATAAAAACGGTGTTTCTAAAGAAGAAATGATGGAAACCATGTCTATCGCGACACTCGTTGGAGGTACTATTGTAATTCCACATTTGCGACGCGCTTATGACTATTGGGAGACATTGGAACAAAATAATGTGCAATCGTAATAAAACAGTCCTAATTCTTATATGTATCGTATGATTCTAAGAGCAGATAATATTCAAAAAATTTACGGAAGTAGAAAAGTTGTGCAAGGTATTTCTTTAGAAGTTTCACAAGGAGAAATTGTTGGGTTACTTGGACCCAATGGAGCAGGAAAAACAACTTCTTTTTATATGATTGTTGGGATGATAAAACCAAATGGAGGTCATATTTACCTAGACAATGAAGAAATTACACAAGACGCAATGTACAAGCGCGCTCAAAAAGGAATTGGCTATTTAGCGCAAGAAGCTTCTGTATTTAGAAAATTATCTGTTGAAGAAAATATCATGTCTGTTCTTGAATTTACAAATCGAACAAAAAAAGAGCGTCAGGAGAAGCTAGAGTCTCTAATAGAAGAGTTTAGTTTGGGGCATGTGCGTAAAAACAAAGGAGAATTATTATCTGGTGGAGAAAGAAGGAGAACAGAGATTGCGAGATGTTTGGCTTCTGATCCAAAATTCATCCTACTAGACGAACCCTTTGCAGGTGTTGACCCAATTGCTGTAGAGGACATTCAAAGTATTGTGGCACAACTTAAGAATAGAAATATTGGTATTTTGATTACAGACCATGATGTACAGGCTACGCTTGCCATTACAGATAAAACCTTCTTAATGTACAATGGTAGTATCCTAAAAGAAGGAACTCCCGAAGAACTCGCTGCTGATGAAACCGTTAGAAAAGTATATCTAGGAAAAGACTTTGAATTAAAAAAACGAAAGTTCTAAGTAGTACCTGCCAAAAAGTATATACCTAGCTCCGCTTTTATTCGCACTCTTCATTTTATAAAATAGTTCGAAAGTACTGATCTCGGAGAGCTACGCAGCTTTTCGATCAAACACATTACTTGCTATTGACAACAACACATACAGAATCAATATTGTTGGAATAGCAATCAATTTAAGTGTATATAACATCACCAATGAACCTATCAAGAAGAGATACTTCAATTTGTTTTCTCGAAAAGTAAATGTTTTAAACTTTAGCGAAAATAACGGAATCTCTGCGTTCATTAAATAACTTAGCACTACAGTTACACTTAGTAGAAAATAGGTGTTACTTATTAAACTATCAAAAAATTCATAGCCCGCATGCATTTGTATGAGCGGTAGTGAAATGACAAACAAACTCATAGCTGGTGTTGGCAAACCAATAAAAGAATCTGATTGTCGTGTATCAATATTAAAATTTGCCAAACGGTAACATGCTGCCAATGTGAGCAATAAACCGAAGAATTGCACTAGTGAAAAAGATGCATCACCAATAGACACAAACATACTATCCTCTCCCCTACTAGAGGCCAATGAACTACTTTCAGCAGGACCTAACGTTGTATGAACAGCTAATAATTTAAACATAATAATTCCGGGTACAACACCACTAGTAACCATATCTGCCAAAGAGTCTAGTTGTTTTCCCAATTCCCCCGAAACCTTCAAGATTCTTGCTGCAAAACCATCAAAAAAATCAAATACAATACCAAGAACAACTAAACTACCAGCCATTACATAATCAGCATTTACTGCTGCTATGGTAGCAACAGTACCACACAATAAGTTAGCTAAGGTCAATAGATTTGGTATGTGTTTTTTAACGGTCATAGAACTCCTTTTGAAGAGCGAAAATAAGAAAAAGCAACTGCACCTTTTCACTTTCTTTTAATTTTTATCATATTTGTAGTTACAATTACACCAAAAAATCATCAATGCCCCTAGTAAGCTCTGAATTCTACCCAACACTTCCTTTCAGAAATGGACACTTCAATACCATGTATCGTCCTTTATTTATGAAAGAAAAGTGTCATTATACTCGTAAACGTATTGTTACCTGGGACGATGATTTTATAGATTTAGACTTTTCTGTGGTCAACTCACCTACGCTAGCCATCTTAATTCATGGTCTGGAAGGAAGTTCTAGATCATCATATATGGTCTCGACCGCCAATGAACTGAATCAACAAAATATAGCTACCGTCTCCGTCAATCTTAGAGGCTGCAGTGGAGAAGATAATTTATTATTAGGTACCTACCATAGCGGTAAAACAGAAGATGTTGCTTTTGTGGTAAGGCATATATTGGAAAATTATAATTATGAAAACATCCTCCTTATTGGATTCAGTCTTGGAGGTAATTTAACCTTAAAATACATGGGAGAAGCTGCTAATGTTCTATCTCCAAAAATTAAAGGAGCCATTGCAGTTTCTGTACCTATTGATATTGCTAGTTCTGAAAAAGAGATGGATAAGGTAAAAAATAAGGTATACATAGAACAGTTTTTAAAAACGATTCGGTTAAAGGTTTTAGAAAAAGCTTCTAAATTCCCCGATTTTAAGCTTGATACAGCGCTATTATTTAAGGCGAAACGTTTTAGGGATTTAGAAAACTTATACACCGTTCCTGTCTTTGGCTTTGAAAGTCCAGAAGACTATTGGGAAAAAGCAAGCTCTAAACCCTATTTGTCCATTATCAATAAACCAACCCTGTTAATCAATGCAGAAGACGATTCCTTTTTAGGTAAAGATTGTTTTCCTATTAAAGAGGCTAAAAATTCGGATCATTTCTATCTAGAAATAACAAAATATGGCGGTCATGTGGGGTTTGTCTCAGCCTTTAAAGAAGCAGAAATTAGATGGCTCGAAAAAAGAATCAGCTCGTTTATTACGACTACTATTCTTAACTAAGTCTTAAGCATTATGACCAACTTATCTGACAATGCAAACAGAGAAAAACGAATTGAACAGGATAAACACTCATGACTTTTTAAAAAAGAACAAACGTAAGAATCGATAACTCCCTTTTTATGTTTGTCGCTTTGGTATAGCAATTAGAACAGTTGTACATCATATCATTTTTAATGACAAAATTCATCAAACATCCTGCTCGAACGATAGGTGTATATCGCTAATTCAGTTCCATACAATATCTCATTAAAACAACAGTTATTTCAATAGGATTGCAGATATTTGTAATTAGAATTAACAATGTTGAAGAATACTTTACTCTTATTTTTTAGTTTTGCGATTGGGCATATGACTGCGCAAACTTTTCGGAACTACTCCAATGAATTTTTAAATATTGGTGTTGATGCTGCAGCACTGGGCATGAGTAAATCTGTCGTAGCTAAAAGCAAAGGCGTGAATGCAATATATTGGAATCCTGCAGGGCTAGTTGCCATGGAAGATTATGAAGGTTCTTTAATGCATGCGTCCTATTTTGCTGGTATTGCCAATTATAATTTTGCTGCCATTGCTTTGCCAATTGACAATAGAAGTGCTATTGGTTTTTCAATGATTCGATTTGGAGTAGATGATATTTTAAATACTACTGAATTAATTGATAGTGATGGTATTGTTGACTATACGAATATAAAGCTATTTTCTGCTGCTGATTACGCATTTACCATTGGGTATGCTACAACTTTGCTTCACAAAGACATTCATTTTGGAGTAAATACGAAAGTGATTCGACGCATTATTGGAGACTTTGCCTCCTCTTGGGGATTTGGGTTTGACGCCGGTATACAGTTTGAACGAAAGCACTGGAAATTCGGCCTCATGATTCGAGACATTACAACAACCTATAATACCTGGAGTTTTGATGATGCTTCTTTTGATAAAATTAAAAATTCAATTCCTGGTCAAAATCAAGAATTACCAAGCACAACAGAATTCACCAAACCAAAAGTGCAACTTGGCGCTGCGAGAAAATTTAGAGTTGCACGGAACTTCCACCTCCTCACAGAGCTCGATCTCAACATGCGATTCTCTCAGACCAACGATATTATTTCTAGTTCCTTTGTAAGCATTGACCCTAGTTTTGGTTTTGAATTGGATTATGTGGAGGTGGTATATCTTAGAGGTGGTATCGGAAATATTCAAAATACCACTCAATTTGATGGCACGAAGAGCCTATCATTACAGCCAAACCTAGGCGTTGGATTCAAATACAATGGCATAGAAGTTGACTATGCACTCACCAATATTGGAAGTATAGGGAATGCACTCTATTCGAATATATTTTCAATAAAAATCGCCTATGAATTTTTTAGAAATTAAGTCATGTTAAAAAAATCATTTCTCATTTTAATAGCACTATTTTCGATTGTATGTGGCTATTCTCAATACAAAAAACTAAGTCCAAATGCAGAAGTAAGCATCATTACTGGTGGTCCCGGTAAACTCTTATATGAAGGGTTTGGACATAGCACAATTCGAATTAAAGATCGAGATTTTGACACCGCATACAACTATGGAATCTTTGATTTTAATGCACCGAACTTTTACTTAAATTTCACCAAAGGACGACTTCTTTACAAACTAGAGCGGTACCCTTTTCATTATTTTGTGCGAGGTTATCAGCGCGAAAAACGCTGGATTAAAGAGCAGGTGTTACAATTAAATCAACAAGAAAAACAACAGTTCTTTGAGTATTTAGAAAACAATGCAAAGCCTGAGAATGCCACCTATTTGTATGATCCATTTTTTAACAATTGCGCTACCATTCTTGGAGAAATCACAACGACAATATTAAAAGATAAAGTTCAATTTCACAGCAATCATATTGAAGAGAAGGGATCTTTTAGAACATTGATGAATGCTCAAATTCCTTGGAACACATGGGGTAGCTTTGGCATTAATTTAGCGTTGGGAAGCAAGTTAGATAACATTGCAACAGCAAAACAACACATGTACCTGCCAAGCTTTGTCTACAGCGGTTTTAAAAATGCAACTATTACGGTTCATGGAGCATCCCAAAAATTAGTCAAAACAGATCGCTATCTTCTAAAGTTTAATACACTTCAAATTACCTCTTCTCTGCTCAGCCCTTTGCTCATTTTTATAGCAATCTTATGTATTGGCCTATTTGTTACCTATAGAGATGTACAACGAAAAAGAAGATCTAAATGGTTTGATTTTGCGTTGTTTTTTAGCACCGGATTGATTGGTATACTGATTGTATTTTTATGGTTCTTCACAAACCATTCCACCACTCCCAACAACTATAACTTTTTATGGGCTTTTGCTCCTAATTGCTATGTTGCCTTTTGCTTGCTCAAAGAACGTCCTAAGAAATGGATTAGGACATACCTGATTGGTGTATTATTGCTCGTATGCGTTATTCCTGTAATTTGGTTGTTTAACATACAAGCGCTTCCTTTAGCAGTAATACCATTCATTTTCCTATTAGCAATTCGTTATTACTTCCTGCAAGGTATCTTATTGCCCTTTAAGAAATA
Organism: Polaribacter sp.; assembly: GCA_042094215.1. Lineage (GTDB taxonomy): Bacteria > Bacteroidota > Bacteroidia > Flavobacteriales > Flavobacteriaceae > Polaribacter. Next base: position 37,951 of record JBELDQ010000002.1, read on the forward strand.
GGACTGTAGAGATTGTTTTAATAAAAATCTTAAAATCGAGAAAAGAATTCCGTTCTTTGATGTAATACAAATCATATCTCAATTTTGTTTCTTGCTCTTCTAGTGAGCTTGCATAGGGATAATTTACCTGAGCCCAACCAGTTAAACCAGGTCTTACAACATGTCTAATTGCATAAAAGGGAATTTTCTCTTCTAAATCATTTACAAAGACAGGTCTTTCTGGTCTTGGACCAATCAAACTCATTTCTCCTTTTAGAATATTGTAAAATTGAGGAAATTCATCCATCCGCGTATTCCGTAAAAATTTACCAAAAGAAGTAATTCTTACATCATTTTTTTGTGCCCAAACAGCACCCTCTTTCTCTGCATTTGGAACCATTGAACGCAGCTTAAATATCTTAAATATTTTTCCTCGATATCCTATTCTTTCTTGGCTATAAAATAATGGTCCTCTGTTTTTTAGCAGATTGCCAAAAAGTATGAAAGGCAATAAACAAGCAAAAACGACCAAACCAATACTCGATATCAAAATATCTACAACACGATGAGAGAAATGATACAAGCGGTTGTCATTATTCTTACTAAAGTTAATTTGTTTGTAAAAATTATAGTTCAAATATGCCTTGGGAACACGATTGGTTACCTCTTCACAATAGGTTTCAAAACTCTTAATATTGACTCCCTCTTCAAAGAGTAGAATGAGTTGCTGGTTCAAATGCTCAATCGTATCACTAGAGAACCCTTCTGTAGAAATAACAATTTCCGTTACATGGTTTTCCTTGACCAATGCTAATAAATTGGCAGTACAAGCATCATTAAAATTCGTAAATCTTTCAATTTCTTTATTTGACACATAAGCCGCGATATTGTGATAGTTCTTTACCTGAATCAAATCAATGAGTTCTTCAGCACTAGATGCATCGCCAACAACCATAATGGTTTTAAAGTATTTGGGTGAAAAAAAAGCCCATATATACACAAACCTCCATAGTAAAACAGGAACAGAAATTAAAAGAAAGAAGTACCCAATTTGCATTCTATTTTCTGGAAGTGATGGCGTAATGTATGGTGAAAACACATACATTAATGTGGTAATGAAGCTAGTGACCAATAGACTCCTAAAAACAGTATATCTATTACTGGAGACTTTTAAATTGTAGAGAACAAATATTTCCCCAAACAACAAAAAATAAATAACCAACACCAAGAACCAAGCACTAAAAGAAGCGCTTGTAACAGACAAATACTCAAAAGACAAGTACTTTTCTGCCATCAATAGGCTCAGAAAAAGAACAAGTACATCTCCTATTCGTAAAAGTACTTTCCTTTCAGAAATATCAAAATGCGCTGTTTTGTTACTCATAAAACGTAAGGGGACATTATGGAGTTTTTTGACTCAGTGCCAAAAGTAAGAAGATTTTGTGAGTATACTTACAGGAATTCATTTAAACTCCACGAACCTGTCACATTTTGTTATAAATTTCGACGAAATAACCAAATATATCGTTCAGATAAGCTTACATATTGATGAACTGCAAATAAATAGATTGTTATAACAGTAAATAGCTGTTTTTTTTAGAGATTTATAAACCGAAACTCTTCCTGTTTATTGCCTCTTCAAAGAGTAGAATGCATTGTTTGTTCAAATGTTCATTGTATCCTTAGAGAGCCCTCGGTAGAAATAATAATTTCTGTTACATGACCATCCTTCACCAATCCTAATAAATTGGCAGTACAAGCATCACTAAGATTCATAAACCTTTCAATTTCTTTATTTGACACATACGCAGCAATATTGTGATAGTTCTTTACCTGAATCAAATCAATTAGCTCTTCAATACTCGATGCACATCGCCAACAACCATAATGGGTTTAAAGTATTTGGGTGAAAAAAGCCCATATGTACACAAACCTCCAAAGTAAAACAGAGACAAAAATTAAAAGAAAAAAGCACCCAATTTGTATTCTATTTTCTGGCAGCGATGGTGTAATATAGGATGAAAACACATACATCAATGTGGTAATGAATGTAGTGATCAGTACACTCCTAAAAAAAGTATATCTGTTAGTAGTTACTTTTAAATGGCAGGTAACAAATATTTCTCCAAACAGCAAAAAACAAATAACCAACACCAAGAACCAACCGCTAAAGGAAGCGCTTGTAATAGATCAAATATCAATACTTTACTACCAACAATAGGCTCATAAAAAGAACAAATATATCTACTATATGTAAAAGAACTTTCCTTTCAGAAATATCAAAATGCGCTATTTTGTTACTCATAAAACGTAAGGGAGAATTATGGAGTTTATTGACTCAATGCCAAAAGTAAGAAGATCTTGTGCGTAATTCGCAATTAGGCTAGAGAATCAAACAATTTTATATACTGATCGCTTAAAAAAGAATACTCATGAAATTCCTTCACAAATTTGTACCCTTTTATCCCTAATTGATGTCTCTCCTCACGTGACATGTTATGTAACTTCAAAATACCCTTATTAATAGCATTTGCATTTTCAGGAGCTACAATAATTCCGCAACCTGACAACTCCACTTGATCCTTGATCAATTCAGAGGATTCTAGAATTGGTTTTTTAGCGAGCATGTAGTCAAAATATTTATTGTACGATACACCGTGCTTATACAAGGGAGAACTATACCTACTTAAGTAACAAACATCAAAATAGCTTAACATATCTTGTACTTGTGATTTTTTAATTTTATCGATAAAGGAAATATTAGATCTATCTTTCACTTTTTCTTGAAATGAACTTTTTAAATTTCCATCACCAACAACAACAAAATGAATATTTTCATCATACATTTTCAGTGAGGCTTCAACAAAATATTCCATGGCATTTGCCAAACCAATGGTTCCTGCGTACCCAACAATAAATTTATCTCTAGGAATACTTTCTAAAATAGGTATATCAATTTTTTCAGTACCCACGAGGGTTTCATCAATACCATTAGGAATGTAGTGAAACTTTCCTTCATCATTTGAAATTGTATTTATATATGTAGCTGCATTTGGTAAAAGAGACACTATTTTATCAGATTTCTTATAGGCTAGTTTTTCAAACCAACCAACAATTAGTATCAGAGGGTGATTTTTAGAATATCCTTTCAAATACATTGGAGTTAATGGCCAAAGGTCTCTAATTTCTATAATTAATTTCGCCGACTTGAATTTAAATCGATAAAACAAACCATTCAGTATTGGGAAAATTGGCATTGAAGAAACAAGTAAGAAATCTGGCTTCCCTAAAATCTGAGTCGTCAGAAAAAATAATCGAAACGTATAAACTAGATTGCTCAAAAACTTTGTAAAGCCACTGTCTGTATATTTTGGAACTTTTACCCAACAAAACTGAATTCCTTCTTCGACTTGTTCATAGGTAAACCATCGATTACTTACCTCCGGTTGATTTACAAACAAATGATTGTGGGAACCCGAAATTATTTTAACATCATACCCCTTTTGTATCCAATACTTACTCAAATAGTAATGTCTTTCTCCCCAACCAGAATCTAGCTTACCAGCTGTTTGATTAATAATCCAAATAGTCTTTTTTGTCATGTTTACAGCAATGATTCTATAATTTGTGGTTTTCCTGACTTGGTTGGAGTAATAACCTTCACTTCTTGAAATGTTATTATAAAAGTTTCGTCTTTAATATACAATTGGAGTTTTTTTCTAATCGCTTCCAATACTGATGCTCTAAACCCTTCAGACTTGATGTATTGAATGCTAATGCCTGTAAGTTCTTTTTGGACCACTTTAAACTGTTTAATTTCTGGAATATATTCAAATATACCTGTAAAAGAGTGCACCACTAGGACGGCTCCATTATGAGTCTTCACAATATCGGTATCTCTACCAACAATTTGTTGTAATAACGGATATTGAAATTTCCTTTTTAACGGATATTTATTCCTTGGTAATAGAATCCCTAAATCACCTAATCTATATCGAATTAAAGGCATGGCAAAGCCATCAAGTCTGGTTACCACAATATTCCCCACCGTTCCATCAGGGACTGGGTTATTATCATCATCTAAAATCTCTACATAGCATTGTGGAGATAAGATATACATATAATCAATGTCATACGTTGCTCCAATTAAAAATCCCTCAGCAGATCCATAAGTATCATACACCTTACAATCAAAGGTTTCCTCAATATTCTTTTTGTAATGCGAAAATAATTTATCGCCTAAGCTAATGACTGATTTGAGCTGTATCTCGAAGTGATATTTACGAGCAATATCGGCAATTACATTTAAGGAAGATGCATACCCTGCCAATACATACTCATTACTATGGGTTATTTTATTTAATACGTTAATAATTTGCTCTTCAGTGTGTGTAAAAGCATTTACATAAATGGTTCTAAAGAAAAAATCTTTAAATGATTTTATGAGTCCTCTATTTGGCGATATACCTGTTTGAACAATTGGATTCCCTATTCGATATCCATACCATTCCCACCAATGTATTAACCCCGCTCTTAAAGAAGCTAAATCTTTTTTATTCATGTATACAGAAGAGCTTATACCTGAAGAACCACTACTCGATATTTTTGTGAGTTTTGCAGTTGACTCCGTTACCAAATCCTGTGAAGAAGTCCTTAAAGCTTCTTTTGTAAGCACAGGGAACTGTTGGAGCCATTCTAGAGGGTTCTCTCCGTTTAATTCAATAGATCCATACTTCTTTGAATTGTGAACTGCATGCAGTAATATGCTTTTTAAATGCTTCTTTTGCAATCTTTGTAATTCAGCTTCAGTCATTTGATCCACATTTCTCCAAAACATCAACTCTTTTGAAAATGGAGAATTTGTTAAAAAGTCTCCAACAGGTACAATAATATGTTCTAAAATTTTATTATATGTCATTATGCTAAAATTTCTAACCATTGTTTTTTAACAGTGTTCCATTGGAATGTTTCTATTTTTTTCCGTGCATTTTGAGCTAAGTCTTGTCTGTTGGTATCTATGATCTTTATAATCTCCTGTGCCATTTGGTCAGCAGCTCCTTTTTCTACGAGGATTCCGTCTTTATCATGTTCAATAAGATAGGGCATTCCTCCTGCATTGGTACTCACCACTGTCAACCCAAGAGCCATTGCCTCCATGACACTGACAGGTGTGTTGTCAAAATTCGTGGTGTTTATAAAGAGATCATAGTCTTCAGATTTTTTAATCCAATCTTCTTTAGACAGCACTCCTGTAAATTCAGTATGCTTGTCTACATTATGGGTATGTACAAAACGCACTGTTTCTTCATAAGAACGATCCACTATTGGTCCTACCATACACAATTTTGCATAAGGATATGTTTTCATCACTATCTGTAAAACTTCAATCGCCATTTTAGGATTATAAAGGTCTTTAAAAGCTCTTACCCATAGCAATGAAGAACTCAATGAAATTCTTTTTTTGAAGGTGTACTTCTCAATCTCTAAAATATTTGGAATAAATAGTGTTCTATAGCCCCTCTGCTCAAATGCAGACTTCAAATAATTTGAAGGCGCCACATTACGATACGAGTTGTTAAATACCATAGCTGCTAATTTTTTAGAGCCATCCAATCTCGAAGGAAGATTGCCTCCATGTAAGATTGGGACATACTTTAGCTTAAAAATCCTTGCTAGCTGAGAAGTTAAAAAAGCATAGTAAAAATTAGAGGTACTAAAAGTATCAATCAACATATACCCTACTTTATTCCTATTCTTAATAACTGCAATGCACATTTCTAACAACCTTAAAACTTTATTCGGATTGTCCGAAGATTTTATGATGTCATATCCCTCAATCGTTAACAAATCACTCAACGTATCCAAAGTAGTTGTGTACTTGGTCGACTTCCCTAAGTTATTTCCAATGTATAAGATCGTTTTATTCTTCACTCCCATCATCAGTTATATGAATTAAACTTAAGGCATAAATAAAACCAGGAAATGCAATACGCATAGCAGAGTGATTAATGGTTAGGAACCATAAGAGATAAAATGCACCTATAAATGCTCTTTGATAATTGTTGCTTTTTAAAAAATTAATTAGCGGAATTAGTAGTAGCATCGTTAAGAAAACAACTCCAATAATGCCGTGCTCTTCAATGATTCGCCCTATTTCATTATGGGATGCTGCGGTCACGTGACCTCCTTCTAACTGTCTTGTGTATTTACCATTTCCTACACCAATACCTAAAGGAGCTTCTGTAAAACTCTTCAATTGTTCTTTAATAATAGCCGTTCTTCCTGATGTAACATCTGCCTTTTTCACACCACGAGCATTTTTACCGGCATATCTATTATCTAACATCCCTCCTGTAGCATCAGAGGTATACAACCAGCTTGCAGAAACGATTGCGCCACCTATGAGGACATATTTAAAAAATGAACGAAGCGTCTTTTTTTCAGAAAGCGTGTAAAAAAATAAAAACACCACCAAAGCGATTCCGCCTGTAAGTACGCCTCCTCTTGAAAAAGTAAGCAAACCACGATAGATGAAGTACAATAAAAACACAACGTCTAGTATGAGAAAACCTGTAATTTTTTGCCTTACTACAATCAAAACTACCAAGATAAAAATACCTAACCCAATAGCAGTAGCCACCTGATTAGGACCAAACCCACCCGATGTTTGAAAATTAGCACTCCCTCCAAAAACAATTTCTTTTACATCTGGCGTTCTAAAATACAAATAGGTGACCATAGACACCAATGGTAATAACATATAAAACAATGCATTGTAAAGCTGCTCTTCACGTATCTCTCGTTTATAAAAATACAACGCACTTATCCCCAAAACAAGAGGACCACTTAAATTAAAAATAATGGCTTTACGAATAGATTCGCCCTCAGGCACTTGTGTAAAAACGATTCCCAACAACAGCAATAAAAGATATACGAGGTATTGAATGGATATTTTTTGCTTTGTCCCACTCATAAACATCCCTATTAATAAAAAAAATATAACTCCATATTTTCCTGTTTCATAGGTAGGAAACCCTTTTATCATCCGTACAAAAACTTCAGCTCCTGTAACATACGCTGCTAATGAAAATGCTTCTTCATCCTTGTTTTTTAAGCTGATTAAAAAAAGAAAACCAACGGCCAAAATAGCTACCCCATAGATCTTAGGGAACCCCCTAAATGTAGCTAAAAAACCAATAGCAATATGAATAATTACCATAGCAAGCC
>JBELDQ010000003.1:0-2285 GCA_042094215.1 Polaribacter sp.
AATATTTTACTTTTTCTAATGAAACTTTAGTTTTCTTTTTCTAAAAGTTGTTGTTTGTAGAGGTTTTTGTAATAGCCTGTTTCTTTTATTAGTTGATTATGAGTACCTTGCTGTGTTATTTCTCCATTTTCTAAGATGATTATTTTGTCCGCATTTTTGGCCGATGAAACTCTATGACTAATGATGAAGGTGGTTTTTTCTTCAGAGATTTTGTTTAAATTTGATAATATTTGCGCTTCCGTTTCTGTGTCAACCGCAGACAAACAGTCGTCAAAGATTAGAATCTTGGGGTTTTTAATAATTGCGCGAGCTATGGAGACACGTTGCTTTTGTCCGCCAGATAAGGTAACACCTCTTTCTCCTAGAATGGTGTTGTAGCTGTTTTTGAACTCAGAAATATTATCATGAATCACAGCATTTTTAGCAGCAGCTATGATATGTTTCTCTGTAGCCTCTTGTTTCCCAAATTTAATATTGTTTTCAATGGTATCAGAAAATAAGAAAGGGTCTTGTGGAACAAAACCAATTTGTCTTCTTAAATCAGGTAAGTTTAGTGTGGTAATGCTCTTGTTGTCTATGAAGACAGTTCCACTACTTACGTCATAAAGTCTTGAAATCAAATTAATGATGGATGATTTTCCCGACCCAGTTTTACCTAAAATGGCAATCGTCTCTCCTTTATGTACCTTGAAACTAATATTCTTTAAGGCAGTGATGTTTGTATCATCATAGGTGAGGCTTACATTTTTAAATTCTACGGCGCCTTGCAGTATTGTTTCAGACGCATTGGTATTGATGATTTCTGGTGGCTCTTGCAAAAACTCATTAATTCTTTGCTGTGAAGCCTCTGCTTGCTGCACCATAGAGGTAACCCAGCCAACAATAGCTACAGGCCATGTTAGGATATTAACGTATAAGATGAACTCCGCAATGACTCCAATAGGTATGCTGCCTGCAATGTATTGCTTCCCTCCAATATAGAGCACCAATAAATTACTGATTCCGATAAGTAAAACCATTAAGGGAAAAAAGATCGCTTGTACCTTATACAAATCGATATTTTTGTTTTTGCTTTGGTTTGCCAAAGCATCAAAACTATGGATAACAGAAGGTTCAATACCGTACGATTTTACAACATTAATACCGGAGAAAAATTCTTGATTAAATGTGGTAAGTTTAGATAAATACTGTTGCACAATTGTGCTTTTTTCATTGATTACTTTACTCAATATAAATATTGAAATAGATAAAATAGGGAAGGGTATTAATGTATAAGCAGTGAGCACAGGGTCTATTGAGAACATTTGATAAAATCCTACAGCAAAAAGAACAATCATGTTCATGCTATACATGATAGCAGGGCCGAAATACATGCGCACTTTAGAGACGTCTTCACTAATTCTATTCATGAGATCTCCGGTTCTATTTTTTTTATAAAAGTTGATTGGTAATTTTTGATATTGCTGATAGATTTCGTTCTTCAGGTCAAATTCAATCAATCTCGAGGTGACAATAATGGTTTGACGCATTAAAAATGTTAAAAACCCCGAAATTAGCGTAACGCCAATAATCATTGCAATGTTGAGTAATAATTGCTGTTTAACATCGCTTGTATCTGAAATCACTCCTTGTTTATAGTTCTCAACAATATTAAAAGACTCTCCTATGATTCTTGGTATTTTTAGAGTTAAAATCTTTGATAGTACTGTAATGATAATACCAATTAACAATCTGTATTTATATTTTAAAAAGTACTTATTTAAGTATTGTAATGCTTTCATTAATAAGAATTTGTTTTTAACGAGTTAGGTTTGTGTAATTTTAAGAAAAAGAACCTAAACATTAATAATATCATAATTATATTCTCTTTTTTTTGAAATGATTTGCTATTATCATATTTTTGCCGCTTAAAAATTAAGAAAAATAGAATTTCTTTATAAATACACAACAACAATGACAGCAAACATAATCGATGTAAAAGACCTAAAAAACGATCCAGTATTTGGGCAACTTTCTTTTGATGGACATGAGCAAATCGTTTTTTGCAACGACGAAGATACAGGATTAAAAGCAATAATTGGTATTCATAATACGGTTTTAGGACCGGCCTTAGGAGGAACAAGAATGTGGACCTACCAAAGTGAATGGGATGCCTTAAATGATGTGTTGCGTTTGTCTCGTGGAATGACTTACAAGGCAGCAATTACGGGCTTGAATCTTGGTGGAGGAAAAGCAGTGATTATTGGAGATGCTAAAACTCAGAAAAATGACGCTTTAATGCGTAG
>JBELDQ010000003.1:2385-31642 GCA_042094215.1 Polaribacter sp.
AAGCAGTGATTATTGGAGATGCTAAAACTCAGAAAAATGACGCTTTAATGCGTAGGTTTGGAGAATTTGTACATTCTTTGAGTGGGAAATACATCACAGCTGAAGATGTTGGAATGGAAACAAGAGATATGGATGTTGTTAGAGAAGTGACTCCACATGTTACAGGGATCTCTGAAAGTAAAGGAGGAGCAGGTAATCCTTCACCTATAACGGCTTACGGAGTTTATATGGGGATGAAGGCAGCTGCTAAATATCAATTTGGTACTGAAGATTTAGCAGGTAAAAAAGTATTGGTTCAAGGTGTTGGTCATGTTGGAGAAACTTTGGTAAAGCACATTACTGATGAAGGAGCGAAAGTTGTCTTAAATGATATCAATGAAGCGCGTTTAGAAGTTTTAAGTAAAAAATACGGAGCGAACGTTGTTTTAGGAAATGACATTTATGGATTGGATGTAGACATCTATGCACCCTGTGCTTTGGGAGCAACCATAAATGATACCACAATTGGACAATTACAAGCAAAAGTTATTGCTGGTGCAGCGAACAATCAATTAGCAGATGAGATTAAGCACGGTAGAATGTTAAAAGAAAAGGGGATTGCTTACGCTCCAGATTTTTTAATCAATGCTGGCGGGATTATCAACGTATATGCAGAGTTGGAAGGGTATGGTAAAGATGAAATCATTAGAAAGACAGAAAATATTTACAATACGACTTTAGATATCTTTAAACTTTCTCAAGAAGAAAACATCACCACCCATAGAGCAGCTTTCAATATTGCTCAAAATAGAATTGATACTCGTAAAAAAGAGCAAAACAAGTAGAAAATTTCAATAAAAAGTATATTTTTGCAGGGCGGTAGTGTTTTACTATCGCCCTTTTTAAACTTAAGTTCTTTAGAATGATTAATAGAAGACATATTAGAGTCAAAGTAATGCAGTCTGTTTATGCAATGATTACATCAAAATCAGACGATCTCATTAGGGAGGAGAAGTTCTTAAAGCATAGCATTCAAAAGCTCCAAGACCTGTATGTTTTGCAACTACAACTGCTGCTAGAAGTCCAGGAAATGGCAGCTAAGAAGATAGCGCTCTCCAAAAAGAAGCATCTAGCCACAAAAGAAGAACTAGATCCCAATACAAAGTTTATTGAAAATGCAGCCTTGCAAAATCTAGCAAATAGCACCTCATTTACGACCTTTAAAAATGATCACAACATTAACAATTGGTCATTGGATGATGAGTATGTTAAAATTGTTTGGAGTAAACTAGAAAGCAGTGATTTATATAAAAATTATGAGAACTCTTCCGACGTTTCGTTTAAGGAAGACAAGAAATTTATTCAAGATTTTTTTAAGGAAATTATTGCTCCAGAAGAAAAGTTAGCAGAATATTATGAAGATCAAAACATGAGCTGGTTGGATGATATCCCTTTTGTAAATACATGGATTGTTCGAACTTTGAGCCAATTGAAGCAGGATAAAATCTTTGTTTTAGATAGATTGTATAAAGATGATGACGATGAAAAATTTGTGTTAGAGTTGTTTAGAAAAGTAATTTTACATCATACATCTTATGAGGCTGATATTAGCGCTAAAACTCCGAATTGGGAGGCAGATAGGATTGCAGATATTGATATGATCTTAATTAAAATGGCCATCACAGAATTTTTGAAGTTTTCTTCTATTCCGGTGAGAGTGACAATAAATGAATATATTGAGATTTCAAAAGATTACTCAACAAATAAGAGTGGTTATTTTATCAATGGAGTCTTAGATAAATTGTCAAGAGAGTTCTCTTCAGACAAAAGGATTCAGAAAATTGGTAGAGGATTGTTATAAATGATTATATTTAGAGTTAAAAGAATAAATAAGATGAGAAAAGTTATAATTTTTGGTTTGCTGCTTTCTTTTGGAGCGATGGTTTCTTGTAAGGAAGCGAATGCTTCTTCAAAAGTAGATCCATCAAAGCTAGAAGAAGCTCGAAAAAGGGATAATGATATTACCAAAGGAGCTGCAATTATTCAATTTGATAAAACCGAGTATGATTTTGGTACCGTTACAGATGGCGCTGTTATTGAGACATCATTCTCATTAACAAATACAGGGAAATCTGCCTTAGTTATTACGGATGCAAAAACAACATGTGGTTGTACTGTTCCTACTTGGCCAAAGAACAAGCCTGTGATGCCAGGAGAAACTACAGAAATTAAGGTGAAATTCAATACCTCAGGTAAGGGAGGAGGAAGACAAGTAAAACGAGTTACCCTAATGACTAATACAGCCATCGGTAGAGAGGTGTTAACAGTAAAAGGAATTGTAAATAAAAAAGTAAAATAGATAAATTTAAAGTATGTTTTTACAAGCAAGTGCAAGTGGATTGAGTAGTATGTTGCCTTTTTTAGCGATGATCGTTGTGATTTATTTCTTTATGATTAGGCCTCAAATGACCAAACAAAAAAAAGAGAAAAAATTTCAAGCAGACATAGGAAAAGGAACTAGAGTAATTACGAGTAGCGGAATTCATGGTAAGATTGTTGAAGTACATGAAAAGGATAACACCATAACCATTGAAACTGGAGCTGGTAAAATTAAGTTTGAAAAAGCTGCTGTCTCTATGGAGCTTACCAATGCGTTAAATGCACCGAGTGTTTCTAAAAAATAGAGAGATATAACAATATATCATATAAAAAAAGAGAGCTATGAGCTCTCTTTTTTTTATACAATAAAATTTAACATCATTGCTTTTTTTAAAATCCTTTCCGTAGCTTGCATACAATTCAATTTGTGATGCAGAAGAGCCAACATCAAAATAAAATACCAAAAGCGTTTACTGTGGCGTTGCTTTTTGCTATGCTATTTTGGTTGCTTATTAAAATGTCAAAAGAGTATAAAACAGTGGTTTCTTTTCCTGTGGAGTACGTGAATATACCTCAAGATAAATTGATTCAGAAACCTCCATTAAAAGAGGTTGATATTCAAATAAGAGCTTCAGGGTTTAGGCTGTTTGGTTTGAATTTAATTTCAAGTAAAATAGCATTAGATGCTAGGAAATTACAACGAAAATCAGCAGTTGATTTCTATTTCTTGATGCAACAGCAAAAGATTTCTATTCAGAATCAAATCACGAAGAAATACACCATAGAACAGTTTGTTTTGGATACCGTTTATTTAAACTTAGGAACACTAGCTTCTAAAAAAGTTCCTGTTGTTGGTGATTTTGATCTTTCCTATAAATTAGGGTATCACTTGATGAATAAAATTAAAGTGACACCAGATTCTATTATTGTGTCTGGCCCAGAAGAACAACTAGATACATTGCAAAGTGTGCATCTTCAAAAACTTATTAAAGAAGATGTATTTCAACCCATAAAAGCAACGCTAAAAATGAGGAGGCTATCGAAAGAGATAAAGTTTAATATTGATGAAGCAAGTGTGTATGGGGAAGTAGATCGTTTTACCGAAGGGACACTTCAGTTGCCGGTTGAAATTATAAATATGCCCGATTCTATTTCGGTAAATACATTTCCAACATCGGTAAACTTGATATTTCAAGTTGGTTTGAATAACTTTAGTAATGTGAATTCGTCTTCTTTTAAAGTTGTGGCAGACTATCAATACGCCATAAATAACAAACTAAATTACTTCATACCAAAAGTTATGTACCAACCAGATTTTGTAACGTCGGCTAGAATTGTCCCGGCTAAAATTGAATTCTTAATTAAAAAAGAATAATGGTAGTAGGATTAACAGGCGGCATAGGAAGCGGCAAATCAACAGTGTTAGCAAGGTTTGCATTAGTTGACAATATTGCGGTATACTGTGCAGATATAGAAGCGAAGAAGTTGATGAATACTTCAGGTCTTATTCGGCAACATATAACTGCTCTTTTTGGGGAGCAAGCATATAAAGATGGTGTCTTAAATACTGCTTTTATCGGAAGTATTGTATTTGGTAATAAAGAGCAGTTGAAACAATTAAATGCAATTGTCCATCCAGAGGTATACAAGCACTTGCAGGCATTCATAAAAAAAAATGAAGACAAAGACTATATTGTCTACGAAAATGCAATCCTGTTTGAAAATAAAAGCGATAATTTTTGTAATGTTATTATTACTGTTTTAGCAGACGAAGATAAGAGAATAGCACGTGTGGTTTCCCGAGATAATATAGCTGCTACGGATGTTATAAAGAGGATGAATAACCAATGGGACGACGCAAAAAAGGTGCTTTTATCGAATTATATTGTGCATAATAATGATTTGAACACACTCGAAAGTCAAATTATTAAGATTCATAATAATTTAACAAAAAACAAACTTTGAATTTAAAAAAATTCAATTATTTTCTTAAATTACTCTTAAAATCTTACTAAATTTGTTAATATGCGTTAAAAGCCATAATTAACAACTAGTAAAGGTATATTTTTGGTTTATGGGAAAAAGAATGTTTGTCTTAATTGTTGCTTTAATGAGCTTTTCATTAATCGGAATTGTGACGGTTCAAGTGTATTGGATTAACAATGCTGTTGAGGCTAAGAATAAGCAATTTAAAAGTGATGTCAAGAAGTCACTAGCCCGTGTATCTGAGCAAGTAAGTGAAAATGAGTATGCGGATTTTTACAGAACAATAAAGCCTTTTTTAGATACCACAACAATTGCAAATAGCACGCAGTTACATAACTTCGTTTTACAGCAGATCGACACAACGGGTAAACAAGTCTTATCTTTTAGTTTAACCACCGTTTCACAGAATATTGAAATTCCTACTGAGTTCTTGGCAAATGATAGCTTAGATCTTGTTGTAAAAAGAATAGCAACTAGAGAAGATGTTAGGAAATTTAATGCGATAAATATTGGTAGTGATTTTTCGGAAAAACAGAAGTCTCAAAATTTTACAACAATTAAAAGGTCTCTTGAGGCTGAAAAGGCTTTTATAAAGCCTGTCTTTGATATGTATCGATCTTCTTTTCCCATTCATCAAAGATTGAGCAATCGTTCGTTAAATCTTTTATTACGAGAAGAGTTTTCTAAAAGAGAAATTGATATTGATTTTAAATACGGTGTGTATAGTGAAGATGGTTATTTAACTAGTTTGAAATCTGGTTACTTTACTATTGATAAAGAGAGTAGTATAGGCTATCCTTTATTTCAAAAAGATAATGGAGAGAGTGAATTCAAGCTGTTTGTTACTTTTCCAAATCAGAAGAAACATATTTTAGCTGATATTTCGAATATCTTATTGTTGTCAGTATTTTTCATTTTCATCATCATTGTTGCCTTCTCTAGCTCATTGTATCAACTGGTTAGACAGAAAAAAATATCTGAGATTAAGACAGATTTTATAAATAATATGACGCATGAGTTTAAGACACCAATAGCCACAATTAATTTAGCTTTAGACGCCATAAAAAACCCAAAAATCATTGATGACAGTCAGAAGGTGTTGCGCTATGTTAAAATGATTCGAGAGGAAAATAAACGAATGCATGGACAAGTTGAAAATGTTTTGAGAATTTCTAAATTAGAGAAGAATCAAATAGAAATGAATAAGGTGGCAATTGATATGAATGAGATTGTTGAAGAAGCAATTTCTCATGTTGATCTTTTAGTCAAAAGTAAAGATGGAGATATTGCAATGCATTTACATGCCTTGCAGTCAGAAATTCTTGGAAATCATCTTCACTTAACCAACGTGATTGTGAATATGTTAGAAAATGCCTTAAAATACTCTGATAAGACTCCTAAAATTGAGGTTTTTTCAGAGAGTACTTCAAAGTTTTTTGTAGTAAAAATTAAAGATCAAGGAATAGGAATGAGCAAGAATGCACAGAAGTATGTGTTTGACAAATTTTACCGAGAGCATAAAGGAAATATTCATAACGTAAAGGGTCATGGATTGGGATTGGCCTATGTAAAGGAAATCATAGAAAACCATCAAGGAGTCGTTTTTGTTCAAAGTGAAAAAGGCAAAGGAAGCACATTTACAGTGAAAATACCATTAATTTAAAAAGTACTATTATGGGAAGTAAAAAAATTTTATTAGTAGAAGATGATCCAAACTTTGGAACCGTTTTGAAAGATTATTTAGCATTGCACGATTATAATATCACCCATGCAAAGGATGGTATTGAAGGGTTAATTGAATTTAAAAATGGTGATTTTGATCTTTGCATCTTAGATGTGATGATGCCTCGAAAAGATGGTTTTTCCTTGGCTTCAGATATAAGGTCAACAGATAAGGAAACACCTATTATATTCTTAACAGCCAAGACCATGAAAGAAGATGTCTTGAAAGGATACCAAGTAGGTGCAGACGATTATCTAAATAAGCCATTTGATTCTGAAGTATTGTTATTTAAAATTAAAGCAATTCTTCAACGCAAAGAAACCGATATGAATAAGGAATCAGATCAGTTTGAGTTTCAGATTGGGAAATTCTTTTTCAATTCTAAACTGAGACATTTATCATATAATGATTCAGAGATTCAAAAGCTATCTCCAAAAGAAAGTAAACTTTTAAAAATGTTAGCAGCGCACAAAAATGATTTGATGCCGAGAGAACTGGCGCTAACAAAAATATGGAGAGATGATAACTATTTTACCTCAAGAAGCATGGATGTGTATATTGCAAAGTTGCGAAAATATTTAAAAGAGGATGATATGGTTGAGATTTTAAATATTCATGGAGAAGGGTTTAGGTTGGTCGAAAAGTAGTACAAACAGACTTCGCATAAGAAAGAGCTCAGTTCGTATTTAATTGAGCTTTTTTAGTAACTTTGATTAAAGTAAAATTGTGTTTTTATGACAGCTTTTATAAAGATATATAACGAGAATCCGAATCAGAAAGAAATTGATAAGGTTGTACGTATTTTAAAAAACGGTGGGTTGATTATTTATCCAACAGATACTGTGTATGGATTGGGATGTGACTTTACCAATACGAAAGCTTTGGAAAAAATTGCAAGAATTAAAGGCGTAAAACTGGAAAAATCAAACTTTTCATTTATTTGTAATGATTTAAGTCATTTGTCTGATTATGTAAAGCAAATAGATACCCCAACGTATAAACTTTTAAAGAGAGCCCTTCCTGGCCCTTATACATTTATCTTGCCAGGAAGTAATTCGCTTCCAAAAGTGTTCAAGAAGAAAAAAACGGTAGGAATTCGTGTTCCAGATAATGCGATTGCAAAATCGTTGGTGACTACTTTGGGAAACCCTATTATTTCAACCTCTATACGCGATGATGATGAATTGATAGAGTACACGACAGATCCTGAATTGATTTATGAAAAATGGAAAGATATTGTTGATGTTGTAGTTGATGGAGGCTATGGTGATAATATCGCATCTACCATCATTGACTTAACCAATAGTGAACCTTTGGTAATCAGAAAAGGTAAAGGTGATTTGGATATATTGTAATTATCAAAAAGTGTTTACTTTGTTTATATAAGTGGTGATGTTTCTTCATATTTGAACTTATCGAAGTTGATTGAATTTAGTTCTTTTTAAAAAGAAATACTGCCAGACAATACTTTTGTGTTTGTAGTAGACTGAAACTTTCTCTTGACGACTCTTGCGTTTTTTGAGAAATTTAAAAAGGTTTTTATAGAAACTAACATGTGCTTTTAATATGGCCCAGGTATGAATTGGTCGTATTTCAATGATGAATTTAACTCCGGCAATTCCGTCTAATAGTAGACGTGATATTACAAGTATTAGGGACCATCTTTTGGGACCATTTTTTACGATGTTGAATAAGCTATTTCTAAAATTTAAAAATGTCTTGTGAGGATTTGTCTCTTGTAATGTCGCGCCTCCAATATGATAAACAGTAGAAGTACCAACGTACTTTATATCGTAGCCGAGATTTTTTATTCTCCAACACAAATCAATTTCTTCTTGATGAGCAAAGTAATCTTCATCAAAACCTCCTAATTTATGGTATTCTTTAGAACGAATAAAGAGACATGCTCCGGAAGCCCAGAAAACATCTGTAATGTCATCAA
Source organism: Polaribacter sp. (assembly GCA_042094215.1). Classification (GTDB taxonomy): domain Bacteria; phylum Bacteroidota; class Bacteroidia; order Flavobacteriales; family Flavobacteriaceae; genus Polaribacter. The sequence goes on from JBELDQ010000003.1 coordinate 10,395, forward strand.
ACTGACCTGTATCCATTTCCAAATCATTAAAAACTCTTCCTCTACAATATGGGTAGCCGAACACATCAATAAAACCACCAGCAGCGCCTGCATATTCAAATTTCTCCTTGTCTTTAAAATCTAGTAATTTAGGCTGAATGATGGCTGTATTAGCTTCCCTTTCGAAAACCTTAAGAACAGGTGTAAGCCAGTTTTCTGTGACTTCAATATCTGAGTTTAACAAGCAATAGATATCTGCTTCTATATGCTGTAATGCATCGTTATAGCCTTTAGCATAGCCACCGTTTATTGAATTTTGAATAATGCGAACATCGGGATAAAACTCTTTGACAAAATCAATAGAGCTATCCGAAGAAGCATTATCTGCAAGGTATACAGTTGCTTCGTGCGAACTAAAATTTACAACAGAAGGCAAGAATTGCTCAAGCAATTTTTGACCGTTCCAGTTTAATATGACAATAGCAGTTTTCAAGATTGCAAACTTACATTTAAATTGTGAATATGAGCCCTAACAACTTGTTAATTTGATTACACATAATCTGGAATATCTTTTAGGAAAATATAGGTTTCATTTTTGAAATCCATCTTGCAATAATAGTGCTGAATTCCATTTGTTAGAACAAGGTAGGTTGCTTTTAACTTTAAATTGTATCTCGCTATTTGATCAAAAGTATCTTGCGAGATTTTAATCTGAGGCGCCTTGCATTCTACAATAATATGTGGAGTCCCTTCTTTGCAATAGATAACGATATCTGTTCGTTTTTTACGATTGTTTATGAGCAACTGCTTTTCGAGTGCAATTAACGAAGCAGGGTACTTTTTATACTGTATCAAAAACTGAACATAATGCTGTCTTACCCATTCTTCAGGAGTTAAAACAAAATATTTTTTTCTTAAATTATCAAAAATAAGCGTATGATTTTCGTTACTTTTGACTTTAAATGTAAAGGTTGGCAGATTGAGTTTTTGCATCAATCAAAAGTACTAAAATGAACGAAATAAACAGTATTGTAGCAGCTATTAAAAACGGGATTGTAAAACCTATTTATTTTCTCATGGGAGAAGAACCTTATTATATAGATAAGATTTCTGAGTTTATAGAAAATAATGTGCTGCAGGAGTCTGAAAAAGGATTCAACCAAGTGGTGATGTATGGAAGAGACGTTTCTATTGAGGAAATTACGTCTTCTGCAAAGCGCTATCCAATGATGGCAGAAAAACAGGTAATCATCGTAAAAGAAGCACAAGATTTAAGTAGATCTATAGAAAAGTTACTTTCTTATGCTGAAAATCCACAGCCTACCACAGTTTTAGTTATTAATTATAAATATAAAAAGTTAGATAAGCGTAAAAAAATCTATAAGGCTATTGAGAAATCTGGAGTCATTTTTGATAGTAAAAAGTTATACGATAATCAAGTGTCAGATTGGATTCGTAGAGTTTTAAGTGGTAAGAACTATAAAATAGAACCCAAAGCCTCTCAAATGTTGGTAGAATTTTTAGGTACTGACTTGAGTAAGATTAACAATGAAATAGAAAAGTTGATTTCTATTTTACCTATAGATACGATCATTTCTCCTGATCATATTGAAAAGAATATTGGTATTTCAAAGGACTTCAATAACTTTGAACTTCGCAAAGCGGTTGGAGAAAAGGAAATTGTCAAAGCAAACAGAATCATCAATTATTTTGCAGAAAATCCAAAACGAAATCCTTTGGTGATGACTATTGCGCTTTTGAATAGCTTTTTTACACAGTTGTTGCAATACCACGGTTTGAAAACGAAAGATAAATTTAGCGTGGCTAAAGCTTTAGGTGTAAATCCTTATTTTGTGGGTGATTACGCAAGTGCAGCGACCAAATACCCAATGAGAAAAGTGTCTCAAATTATCGGGTTATTGAGAGAGGCAGATATGAAAAGTAAAGGTGTTGGTGCTACTAGTGGTACTGTACAGTCGGATATTCTGAAAGAGTTGCTCTTTAAAATTATGCATTAAGAGACGTATATACTTTGAAAACAACAAAAACCGAGCTAAACTCGGTTTTTCTATGTTGAATTACTTTTTGTTCGGCGGCGTTACAGGCTTATCAACCACCAATCTATTTTTTCGGTTTGCAATTTCCCATGCTGTATGAAAAATTAAACGTGATCGATTTTCGAGAAGATCATAATTTATTTTATCTGGAGTGTCGGTATGTTTATGATAGTCTTCATGTATTCCGTTAAAATAAAATATAATGGGCACATTATATTTTGCAAAGTTGTAATGATCTGATCTATAGTAGAAACGATTCGGGTCATTTTCGTCGTTGTAGGTGTAATCTAAAGAGATGTTTGTATATGTAGTGTTTACCTTCTCTGACAATTCATGCAATTCTGTACTTAATTTATCTGCCCCAATTAGATAGATGTAATTTCGATTACCTGATCTTTTCGGGTCAATTCTACCAATCATATCAATGTTTAGATTGGCTACTGTATTTTCAATAGGGAAAATTGGATTTTCTACATAGTATTTAGAGCCTAACAATCCCTTTTCTTCTGCTGTTACATGCAAAAATAAAATAGATCGTTTTGGTCCTCTACCTTCTTTTACCGCCTTTTGAAAAGCTTCGGCAATTTCTAGCATGGCTACTGTTCCAGAGCCATCATCATCGGCACCATTGTAGATTTTACCATTTTCAATTCCAACATGATCTAAATGAGCAGAAATAACGACTATTTCATTTGGTTTTTCTGATCCTTTTATAAAAGCAGCAACGTTCTCAGAGTTTTTTAAAGGCGCTCCTCTTTTTCTTTCTTTATTTAAAAATGAAGCAGGCACTTCTTGATAATAGTTTCCTTTAAGAGCAGAAGGGATCTTAGCGTTCTTATAAAACTCTTTTAAATATTGAACAGCTTTTTTCTGACCTAGGTCTCCGGTATTTCTTCCTTCAAACTCATCAGAAGCATAAATAAATAAATGCTTGGCTAAATCTTTTTCTGTAATTGTACCTGCGTAGCTAATCGAATGATCTATATCAAAATCTAATGTTGGTGCAGTTTTACTCGTGCTACAAGAAGATAAAAACAGTAAAATAGAGCTTGTTAGTATGATTTTTTTCATGAATGGTATCATATGCTTTCGTTATGATCGTCTTTGTGTTGTGCTATCAAAGATAAAAAAACTACACATCTTTTTTTATTGTAAATTGTCGTAATTTTTTGTTAAAATTTAAGATTTCTTTAGGGAAAAGAGTGTCTAATTTATCGGTATCAATAAGATGTTGTGTGCTTCCACTTAAAACCGATGTACCATTCATTATAATCAATTCATCTGCGGTTTCTAAAGCTAAATTAATTTGATGCGTGGATATAAGTATCGTCTTATTTGTAGATTGAATTAATTTTTTCAACAATTTAAATATCTTATAGGTATGATGCATGTCGAGATGCGCTGTAGGTTCATCTAATATAATTATTTCAGTGTCTTGTGCTAATGCCCGGGCTATTAAAACTCTTTGAAGTTGTCCATCACTGAGCTCATAAAAACGCTTTTCTTGCAAGTGTTTTATCTCGGTTTGTTCAATTGCCCAGCTTATTTTTTGAAGATCTCTTTCTGTTAAGCTACCCACCCAATTTGTATAGGGTTGTCTTCCCAAAGCAACGAGTTCAAATACGTTTAGTTGGCTCTCAGGTAGTCTTTCTGTCAGGACCAAACTTAATTTCGTAGCTAGTTCTTTATTTACATGAGAATTGAGGTTTTTTCCATGAATAATGATAGTGCCAGACAAAGGGCTTTGAACTTTAGAAATGGTTCTTAATAAAGTAGATTTCCCAATTCCATTTTTGCCTAACAGCGCAACGAATTGTCCTTTTTTTAAGGACAAGTTTATGTCATTTGCTACAACGGTTTGTGCTTTTTTTTGCGCATAACCAATAGTTAAATTGCTAGTTTGAAGGACGATATTTTTGTTATTCGAAGTCAAAATTATATATAAATTTTCTTTTTTCTTATTAATAACCAAATAACAACTGGAGCACCAAACAAAGAAGTAATGGCGTTTATCGGCAGTGTGAAGTCACTTGTTGGGAATTGAGCAATACTATCACAAATTAAAAGGACTAATGCTCCTGTTAGTGCTGTAGCAGGGATGAGTATTTTATGATTGGATGTGGTGAAAATTAGTTTTGCGAGATGCGGTACAGCAAGACCTATAAAGGCAATTGGTCCAGAAAAAGCAGTAATAACACCTGTTATGAGACTTGTAATAACAAGTAAAATAATTCTACTCTGTTTCACATTTATGCCTAGACTTTTGGCATAGCTCTCTCCTAGTAATAGACTGTTTAAAGGTTTGATAATGGCAAATACACCACTAATTCCAACCAAATAGATAGCAAAGAAAATAGTGAGTTCATCCCAGCTTAAATTGCCTAAACTTCCAAAACTCCAAAAGACATATTGTTGAATCTGGTCAGCTTCACTAAAATAAGACAACACACTAATAATCGCACCTGTAAAACTACCAAACATTAGTCCGATGATTAAGATAGACATGGTGTTTCTAACTTTATTAGCAGCAATAATTACAGCAGATAACACAATAAATGAGCCCACACTAGCTGCTATAGCAATAGTCCAATTAGAAAAGGATAGCCAGAGAAATGTACTCCCAAATAAGGAAGAACCTAATAGTAATAAAGCCACACCTAAACTAGCACCAGAAGAAATACCCAACACAAAAGGGCCTGCAAGTGGGTTTCTAAATAGCGTTTGCATCAATAAACCACTTATAGAAAGTCCAGATCCTACCAATATGGCAGTAATTGCTTTAGGAATTCTAAAATTTAAGATAATGGTTTGCCAACTATCTTTTACTGTTTTGTCTCCCAAAAGAATCGAAAATATATCTTTAAAAGGAATAGAAACTGATCCAAAACTTATATTTATAAATCCAATAGTAAGCACTAAAAAAAACAATAGTATAAATTGTTTTGTATATGTTTTTTGAGTTGTCAAACTATGCAAGGTTATTTAAAAAATCGACTAATTTCTTTGTAGCAAGACCCCTATGAGATATCAGATTCTTATCTTCTATAGACATCTCTGCAAACGAACTAGTATGCGAGGTAGGTTTAAAAATAGGGTCATATCCGAAACCTTTTTCACCTTGTTTGCTGCGCAGAATAGTGCCTTTGCAAATACCTTCAAACAAGAATTGTTCTCCATTCAAATTGAGTGCAATCGCCGTTCTAAATTGTGCTTTTCGATTCGATGCACCCTCTAGTTCTATGAGTAGTTTTTGCATGTTCTTTTCAGAATCATTTTCTTCTCCTGCATAGCGGGCAGAGTAGACTCCTGGTCTGCCATGTAAACTGTCTACCTCCAAACCGGTATCATCCGCAAAGCAGTCATAACCAAATTTAGAAGTGATGTAATTTGCTTTCAATTTTGCATTTCCCTCTAACGTTGTTTCCGTTTCTTCAATTTTATCAAAACAATTGATGTCTTTTAAGGTTAACAATTGAATGGATTTTGGCAACATTTTTTGTACTTCAGTGAGCTTGTTTTGGTTATTTGTAGCAAAAACAATTTTCATTATTTCTTTATTGATTTCTTACAAATGTACATATAAAATGTTTCATATTTACTGCTATTTTTTATATGAAAACTTACTAATTACTGTATCTTTCTCAAATACAAAAAACGCCAGAAGACTATAAACACTAGTTAGTCGTGTAAGTGTCGGGTTAAATTCAATAAAAATAAATGTTTATTCAAGAAATCGAGTCTATCATTGTATGAAATATAAAAACATCCATATTATGAAACAACCAGCATTAGGAAAACGAATATCTGAACTGAGAAAAGAAAAAGGCTTGACGCAAGAAGAATTGGTACAGAAGTGCAATATAAATGTAAGAACAATTCAAAGAATTGAAGCAGGTGAAGTACAACCAAGGAGTTATACTATCAAATCAATTTTGAATGTTTTAGGTGTTGAATTTCTTGAAAACCCTGTTCAAAATAACACCTTATTTAGTGCTAGTCAAAAACGGAGGTTGCACCTTGCTTGGATGTTTGGAATTGTGTATTTCATAATTGGCTTTTTAGAAACTGCAGCAGATATCTACCAATTTACAGGTGATAGTTCGAATATGAATACGATACTATATGTGCTACTTAAATTAATATCGGCAGTATCTTATGTATTTTTCTTTCTTGGTTTTTATACAATAGGTTGTGTGTTTAAGAATAGCATATTGAGAACAATACCCTTACTTTTAATGGGACTCCTTGTACTTAGTAATTGTATTGATGTATTCAGCAGACAATGGTTCGAGGATACAATTGCAATTAACGTTATTGTAGAATGTCTTGTTTTTGGTAGTTTGCAGCTCGCTTTTGGAATCGGACTGCTGCAGCTTAAAGATTCGTTTGGAAGATTAACTCAAGTAAGTGGTATCGTAGAAATAGTTGCAGGTGTTTTATTAGCAACCGTATTATTGGCTCCTCTAGGTCTATTTTTAATGATACCTGCAATACTACTAGAAGTACTGTTACTTTATAAATTATCTAGAGCGTAAACATTCATTCGTGATGGTAAGGTTCATTTTTAAGAATGGTACATCCTCTATATAGTTGTTCAACTATAAACAAACGAATCATTTGGTGGGAAAATGTCATTTTTGATAAGGATATTTTTCCACTTGCTTTTTTATAAATAGTATCAGAAAAACCATAAGGTCCTCCAATAAGTAAGACAAGTTGTTTTATTCCTGAATTCATTTTCTTTTGTAAATACTGAGAAAATTCTATTGACGTAAACTGTTTTCCTTTGTCGTCTAGTAAAATCAGTTGATCAGTATTTTGCAGCTTTTTTAAAACCAACTCGCCTTCTTTTTCTTTTTGTTGCGCTTCGCTTAGATTTTTTACATTTTTGATGTCAGGTAGAATTTCAATATCGAATTTGATATAATGCTGCAAGCGTTTCTTATAGATATCAATCAATTGAAGTAAATGCTTGTCATCTGTTTTTCCTATGGCTAGTAGTTTAATTTTCATAATTTGAGAAGGTCACAATGACTGATTTTCGAGTTGATGGTAAAATTCTATTGAAAAGTGAAATGCTCACGTATTCACATTGCAAATTTATTTTTTTTAGCTCATTAAATTGCTAGAACTGATATAAATTTGTAAATCATTCTTATTTTTACACTACAATAAAATTTTATGATATCAGAAAAACAATTTGAACAGGAATTAGAGCGAATCATTGTAAATGCCATAAGAGAAGATGTTGGAGAGGGCGATCATACTTCGCTTTCCTGTATTCCTATCTCAGCGAAGGGTAAGGCGAAGTTATTGGTCAAGGATACAGGTATTATTGCGGGTGTATCATTTGCCAAGCGTGTTTTTAAAACAGTGGATGCCAATCTTGTTGTTGAGACGATGCTACAAGATGGTGACATTGTTAAACACGGAGATGTGGTTTTTTATGTTTCCGGCAGTTCACAATCCATTTTAAAGGCAGAGCGCTTAGTTTTAAATGCAATGCAGCGTATGTCTGCTATTGCTACGAAAACTCGTTTTTTTGCTGATTTACTTAAAGGTACTAAAACCAAGGTGTTAGATACTCGAAAAACCACGCCTGGTATTCGAGCAATTGAAAAATGGGCTGTGAAAATTGGAGGAGGTGAAAATCATCGTTTTGCATTGTATGACATGATCATGATAAAAGACAATCATATTGATTTTGCTGGAGGTGTTTCGCAGTCAATTCAAAAGACGAAACAGTATCTAGCAGAAAAAAAATTAGATCTTAAAATTATCGTTGAAGCGAGAAGTTTAGAGGAAATTCAAGAGATTTTGAATTGCGGAGGGGTTTATAGAATACTAATTGATAACTTTACTTATGAAGATACGAGAAAGGCAGTTGCCTTGATCGGTGATGCATGCTTAACAGAATCTTCAGGAGGTATCAATGAAGACACGATTCGTCATTATGCAGAATGCGGCGTCGATTATATTTCTTCAGGAGCTTTAACGCACTCCGTTTACAATATGGATTTAAGTTTAAAAGCAGTGTAACCTGCAGGTGTATTTATAAATAAAGCCTTAAATTTATCGGAGTAATCGTTAGGTGTAAATCGGGCAATACAGGCTTTAGAACTAAAATGTTGAGTTGATAGTTATGAGAGATAATTTTTTTGATAATGAGGAGTATTCAGATGTAAACTTTGTGCAAACAAAGCTTAAAAAAGGCACCTATGATAGCTGTGTTTTTAAAGATTGTAACTTTGAAAATGTACATTTCTCTGCTATCGAAATTATTGACTGTCAATTTATCAATTGTAATTTTAGTAATGCCATTGTTAAAAACACTTCGTTCAAAGAAGTGCTTTTCATGAATTGTAAACTCCTAGGAGTAAAGTTTTGTGAGTGTGATTCCTTTTTGTTGCGAATAAATTTTCAGGATTGTCAATTGAGTTTCGCGTCTTTTTATCAATTGAATATTCCAAAAACAAAATTTATCAATTGTAATTTAGAAGAAGTAGATTTCACAGGATCAAATCTTCGCGAAGTTGTTTTTGATAAATGCAATTTAGAAAGAGCTATTTTTGAGAAGACTCGTTTGGAAAAATCAGATTTTCGTTTAGCGCTGAATTTTTCAATAAACCCAGATATGAATCGCTTAAAAGGGGCACGATTTTCAAAAGATAATTTGGTTGGATTGTTAAAACAATATCAACTTTCAATTGACTAAATACAGTAAAAAAGAAATAAGTCAAACCAATTTGTGAAAACTGGATACTAGAAACAATGACCAAACCGATAGAAGATAGTTTAGAGAAAGTACCAATCATTAATGTTTTTGTGAGGATTTGCAAGAAGGTGAAGCTTCCTGGTTTGCAAGGCATGTCTTTGTATGAGATTTTAGAATTGTATGTTATCGGTATTGTAAAAGGAGCAATTACCACAAGAGCTGGTGGAATTGCATATAGTTTTTTTATGGCGATTTTTCCATTTCTACTGTTCATACTTACGTTAATCAATTACATTCCTATTGATGGTTTTCAAGATGCTTTACTTGTTCTAATAGCCGATTCATTGCCTCCAAAGACCTATGGCGCAGTGGAGCCTATTGTGAATGATATAGTACAAAATAAAAATAACGGCTTGCTATCTTTTGGGTTTATAGCCTCTATATTTTTAATGACTAATGGGGTAAATGCGATTTTTGGTGGATTCGAATATTCATATCATGTTAAAGAGGTGAGGAGTGTTGTAAGAGCGTATATTATTTCTTTAGCGACCTCTTTAGTAATGACGCTTTTTCTGATGGTTACAGTTGCATTGACTATTTTGTATGGAATAGGCTTAAATACCTTAAAAATTGAGGGTTGGCTAGAAGATGACTTCTTTTGGTTGCAGTCAGGAACGATCCTTTTATTTTTATGCATGGTTTTTACTACAGTATCTATGTTATACCATTATGGAACGAAGCAAGGAAAACAATCATCCTTCTTTTCTCCAGGAGCTATTTTCACAACAGTTTTGTCTATTTTAACCTTTTATGTGTTCAGTATTTATGTTGTGGAGTTTTCTAAATATAATGAGTTATACGGGTCCATAGGAACCCTACTTATCTTAATGCTATTCGTATGGTTAAATGCAATTATACTCTTATTAGGTTTCGAGTTAAATGCTACAATTAATCGTTTAAAACGAAAAAATAAAGCGAAAGTTCCCGCTTAAATTCTACTATTTTTTTCGCATCTTTGTTGATTCAAATAGAACTGTTATTTAGTGCTTGTTTTCGGCAATTACCTCTTTAAAATTGAGTTTAAATAACAGGTAAAAGAACCTTATTTATTATGAAACCCACGATTCCAAAAGGAACTAGAGATTTTTCGCCAACCGAAGTAGCGCAACGCAGTTATATTTTTAATACGATACGTGCCGCTTTTGAAATTTTCGGATTTCAACCTATTGAAACGCCCAGTTTTGAGAATTCTTCTACACTAATGGGTAAATATGGGGAGGAAGGAGATCGCTTGATTTTTAAAATTTTGAATTCTGGAGACTATTTAAAAAAGGTAGATACTGCTGAATTAGTAGAAAAGGAGAGTGCGAAGTTGATTTCAAAAATTTCTGAAAAAGCGTTACGTTATGATTTAACGGTTCCATTTGCTCGATATGTTGTACAGCATCAAAACGACATTACATTTCCATTTAAGCGATATCAAATTCAGCCTGTTTGGAGAGCTGATAGACCCCAGAAAGGAAGGTTTAGAGAATTTTACCAATGTGATGCAGATGTAGTAGGGAGTAAGTCACTATTACAAGAAGTCGAATTTGTACAATTATACGATACTGTTTTTAGTAAGTTGAACTTAGTAGGTACGACTATTAAAATTAACAATCGAAAAATACTTTCCGGAATTGCTGATGTGATTGGAGCTAAAGACAAGTTAATTGATTTTACTGTTGCTTTAGATAAGTTAGATAAGGTTGGTAAAGATGGTGTTGTCGCAGAAATGTTGGCAAAGGGAATTACAAAAGAAGCTATAGATAAAGTGAGTCCGTTGTTTGATTTTTCAGGTTCAAACACAGATAAATTAAATGCTTTAGAAGAAATGTTGCATGCTTCAGAGGAAGGTCTGAATGGTGTTGAAGATTTACGTTTTGTATGTGATTCAATAGCGTCCTTAGGTTTGGAGACAGCGGTATTGGATGTTGATGTAACGCTAGCAAGAGGCTTAAACTATTATACAGGAGCAATTTATGAAGTTGCTCCGCCAAAAGGAGTGAAAATGGGCTCTATAGGAGGAGGGGGAAGATATGATGACCTTACAGGGATTTTCGGAATGAAAGATGTCAGTGGAGTTGGAATCTCTTTTGGATTGGATCGAATTTATCTTGTTTTAGAAGAGTTGGGATTATTTGAATCTTTAGAATTGCCAAAGCCTAAAGTATTGTTTTTGAATTTTGATTCAGAGTATGATCTATTAAAATTAAAAGCAATAAAGGAGTTAAGAAAAAAGCATGTTGCCTGTGAAATCTATCCAGATGCAGCATCGAGTACAAAAAAACAAAAGAAGCAATGGAAATATGTCTCAGATAGAAACATTGCATTCGTAGTTTCAGAAATTAAAGACAAGCAATTTGTCCTAAAAAAGATGTCTGATGGAGAACAGAAAACATGTTCTTTAGAAGAATTGATAAACACGGTGCAATAATTTAACGCGAAAGCCGTAAATTTGTGCTCTAATACACCAATGAAATGTTTGAAGCAAGCAGCAAAATGAATGAAGAAAGAGATCAAGAAATAGGTGATAACCATATTGCCACTTCGGCAACAACTCCTATGCGTGTTGATGCATTTGAAATTTCCGACGAAGAAAAGATCGCAAAAATCCAGGAGAGTGTTAAAGATATTTTAAATACTTTAGGTATGGATTTAACAGATGATAGTTTGCAAGGAACGCCAAAGAGGGTTGCGAAATCTTTTGTAAATGAATTATTTATGGGGTTGAATCCTGCAAATAAACCAGGGTTGTCTACATTTGAGAACAAGTATAATTATGGTGAAATGTTGGTTGAAAAAAACATCATTGTATATTCTACCTGTGAGCATCATTTATTGCCAATTGTTGGAAGAGCACATTTGGCGTATATTTCTGATGGGCGTGTAATTGGGTTATCTAAAATGAACAGACTAGTTGAATACTATGCAAAAAGACCTCAGGTGCAGGAGCGACTAACGATGCAGGTTGTGCAAGCGATGCAAGAAGCCCTTGGAACAGATAATGTGGCTTGTGTGATAGATGCCAAGCATTTATGTGTGAATTCAAGAGGGATTAAAGACATAGAGAGTAGCACTGTAACAGCCGAGTTTGGAGGTAAATTCAAAAATAAAGAAACCAAAAGAGAATTTCTAGATTATTTAAAGATGGACACAACGTTTCATTAAGAGGAATAGAATAGATTTTATAATACATAAAAAATGCCACTACGAAAGTAGTGGCGTTTTTTTTGAAGGTAAGCATGTTTTATGCTTGTATTCTTTAAAACGTAAGCAATCATGCATTTCTAGAAATGCGTAGAAATCAGAATAGATTCCTCGTAATATATTTACGTAAGTATTGCTGAAGTATCAACGTTATTATTGATCTTGAAGCACTACCCATTCGCCTTTTTCTATCAATGGAATTGCTTGTTTGAATTTTACAACTTTTTCTTCTCCACTCATGATGTTTTTAATAGTAACACGTTCATTTCTTCCTATTTTAGGCTGTTCTCTAACAATAGTTTCTACTGGTTGCGGAGCAGATTGTTGTTGGTTTCTAGCGTTGCTAATGGCTTGCTCACTGCTATTTTGAACAGCAGCTTTACTTGTGTTTAAAGCTTCTCTTTTCTGTTGGCGAGCCTCAGAGATATTTCCTTGATTAGGAATCTCTCCTTTAAACAAGAATGACAATACCTCCTTATTTACACTGTCAATCATTACTTTAAATAACTCAAAAGCTTCAAACTTATAAATAAGTAATGGGTCTTTTTGTTCGTGAGCAACATTTTGAACAGAGGTCTTTAACTCATCCATTTTACGTAAATGAGTTTTCCAATTTTCATCAATAATGGCGAGGGTGATGTTTTTCTCAAAGTCTTTGACCAATTCTTTTCCTTCAGATTCGTAGGCGTTTTTTAGATTGGTTACTACTTGCAAGGTTTTTATCCCATCAGAAAATGGTACTACGATTCTCTCATATTTATCACCTTCATTCTCAAAAACATCCTTAATAACAGGGTATGCAGCAATTGCATTTTTTGCTATTTTATTTTGGTAATGGTCATGGACTGCTTGGTATAGCTTATCAATTAAAATTGAAGCCTCGGTCGCTTCAAATTCCTCTTCACTAAATGGTGAAGTCATTGAAGAAAAACGGATCAACTCAAATTCAAAATTTTGAAAATCTTTACCGGCTTTATTTGCATTTACAATGACTTGACATGTATCATAAATCATGTTTACAATGTCAATTTTTAAACGATCCCCGTCTAAAGCATGTCTTCTTCTTTTGTATACAAATTCACGTTGAGCATTCATAATATCGTCATACTCTAACAAGCGTTTACGAATACCAAAATTATTTTCTTCTACTTTCTTTTGTGCTCTTTCAATAGATTTGGTAATCATAGAATGCTGAATTACTTCACCTTCTTTGAGTCCCATTCTATCCATCATTTTTGCAATTCTTTCTGAACCAAAAATACGCATCAAATTATCATCTAAAGCGACATAGAATTGAGAAGAACCAACGTCTCCCTGTCTTCCCGCTCTACCACGCAATTGTCTGTCTACACGTCGTGAATCATGTCGTTCTGTTCCAATAATAGCCAAACCACCTACTTCTTTTACTGCATCAGATAATTTGATATCGGTACCACGTCCTGCCATGTTTGTTGCAATCGTTACAATTCCTGGTTTCCCAGCTTCAGCGACAATATCTGCTTCTTTCTTGTGTAATTTTGCATTTAAAATATTATGATTGATGCCGCGCATTTTTAGCATTCTACCCAATAGTTCAGAAATTTCTACGGATGTAGTTCCTACTAAAACAGGCCTTTTTTGCTCTACTAGTTTTACCACATCATCAATAACGGCATTGTATTTTTCACGTGTTGTTTTGTAGACTAAGTCTTCTTTGTCATCTCTCTGAATAGGCTTGTTTGTGGGAATCTCTACAACATCTAGCTTGTATATTTCCCAAAGTTCACCTGCTTCTGTGATTGCAGTACCTGTCATTCCAGATAATTTGCGATACATTCTGAAATAGTTTTGTAAAGTTACTGTAGCAAAAGTTTGCGTTGCATCTTCAATCTTTACATTTTCTTTTGCCTCAATTGCTTGGTGCAAACCATCAGAATAACGACGTCCGTCCATGATACGACCCGTCTGCTCATCTACAATCATTACTTTGTTGTCAATCACTACATATTCTGTGTCTTTTTCGAATAATGAGTAAGCCTTTAGTAATTGATTCATCGTATGAATACGTTCGCTTTTTACACTAAAGTCGTTGTATAGCTCTTCTTTTAGAGAAGCTTTATCCTCAGCACTTGAATCACTTTCGTCAATACGACCAATTTTGACTCCAATATCTGGTAGGATGAAGAAATTGTCGTCACTTGTTTTACCCGATAACTGAACGATTCCTTTATCTGTCAAGTCGATGGAGTTATTCTTCTCTTCAATGGTATAGTACAATTCTGCATCTACCTCTGGCATGAGTTTATTGTTGTCTGCCATGTAAATGTTTTCTGTCTTTTGAAGAATTGTTTTTACACCTTCTTGAGATAAAAATTTAATCAATGCTTTATTCTTGGGTATTCCTCGATACACACGAAGTAATAGGAAGCCTCCTTCTTTTGTGTCTCCGCTTGAAATCAATTTTTTAGCCTCTGCTAAGACCCCAACTAAATATTGTTTTTGTAAACTAACGATGTCATATACCAATGGCTTTAGTTCGTTAAATTCATGCCTATCTCCTTGAGGTACTGCTCCAGAAATAATTAATGGCGTTCGAGCATCATCAATTAATACAGAATCTACTTCATCAATAATGGCATAGTTCGGCGTGCGTTGCACAAGCTCTTCTTTTGTGCTCGCCATATTATCGCGCAAGTAATCAAATCCAAATTCGTTATTGGTTCCGTAGGTAATATCTGCATTATACGCTTTTCTACGCGCATCAGAATTTGGAGGGTGCACATCGATACAGTCAATGCTCAATCCATGAAATTCTAAAAGAGGTCCCATCCATGCAGCATCCCTTTTAGCTAGGTAATCATTCACTGTTACTAAGTGGACACCTTTGCCCGTTAAGGCATTCAGGTATACCGGCAATGTAGAAACAAGTGTTTTTCCTTCACCCGTCATCATTTCTGCAATTTTACCTTGGTGCAATACGGAGCCTCCTATTAATTGCACGTCATAATGAATCATATCCCAAGTAACCTCTTGTCCAGAAGCATCCCAAGTTGTTGCCCAAATAGCGCTATCTCCTTGTAGGGTGATGTTTTCTCTGATAGCAGAAATTTCTCTATCAAATGGTGTTGCGGTAACCGCAATTTCGTTCTGTGTTGTAAAACGTTTTGCAGTTTCTTTAATAACTGCAAATGCTTCTGGCATTAGTTCATTCAATACAGCTTCAGAAGCTTCATATGCTTGATCTTTTAAACGATCTATTTCGGTGTAGATAACCTCTTGTCTATCAATACTTGCAGTTATGGCTTCTTTTTCTAACTCAGTGATTTGTGTATCAAAAGAAGAGGTAGCTTCTTTAATTTTTGTTCTAAACTGAACTGATTTAGATCTTAAGTCATCATTAGACAATCCACTTATTTCATGCTCGAAAGAACGTGTTTTAGTAACGATTGGTTGCAGTAATTTTAAATCTTTTTGTTGTTTATCTCCAACAAATATTTTTAGGACAGAGTTTAATATGCTCATTGTAATATGATATTTTAATATTCCGTTTCTTGTTGAACGAATAGTTTATGTTTAATGCGCTGACAATTAAACCGTTGTTTTTTATGGACAACGCATGCAATTTTCTTTAAATGTAAACAAAAAAAAAGCCTCTATTGAGACTTTTTTGCTGTATCTTTTAATATTCATCCTCGTTCCAAAGATAATCTTCTTCTGAGGGATAGTCTGGCCAAATCTCTATGATAGAATCGTAAGCGTCGCCTTCATCTTCAATTTCTTGTAAGTTTTCTGCAACTTCCAAGGGAGCCCCCGTTCTAATAGCGTAATCTATCAATTCGTCTTTCGTTGCTGGCCAAGGAGCATCTGCTAAATAAGATGCTAATTCTAGTGTCCAATACATGGTGATATAGGTTTAATTTTGTGCAAAAATAATTTTTTTTGGCAATAAACCAAGCTTTTTTTGATAAATCTGTTTATAAATACAAAGAACTTAATTATTGCTTTTCAGGAATCCATGGGATTTCATTCGCTGTTAAGTCTTTGGTCAATTTTCGTGCCAACACAAAAAGATAGTCAGAAAGTCTGTTTAAGTAGGTGAGTATATCAGGATTTACAACATCTGTTTCATTTAATGCAGTCACTAAACGTTCAGCCCTTCGGCAAACACATCTAGAAATATGACAGAATGACACGGTTTGATGGCCCCCAGGAAGGATGAAATTTGTCATTTGAGGTAGTTCTTTGTTCATGACATCTATTTCAGTTTCTAACATCGTAATAGAAGTATCTGTGATTTTCGGAATGTTTAATCGCTCCTTACCGTTTTTTAAGACCTCTTTTTCTGGAGGTGTTGCTAGCATGGCTCCAAGTGTAAATAATTCATTTTGTATCCTAATTAAGGATTCAATTGATTTTACATCGATCTTTTGATCTCGAATCAATCCGATGTACGAATTTAACTCATCTACTGTTCCATAAGACTCTATTCTAAGATGATGTTTTGGTACTCTTGTTCCTCCGTATAAAGCTGTGGTTCCCTTGTCACCAGTTTTTGTATAAATTTTCATTTGCTAAAAGTACTATTATTGAATTTAAACACGAATAATAAAGTGTTCTTTTTCTATTTCTTTTTCCGCTGTAAGCATTACAATTCCCCATTGATAGGTGTCTATTGTTGTTGCTACTTTTGGGTGCTCTTTGATATGTGTCCATGCAGATTCCATTTCTCGACTCCAGTGGATGTCATCAAAAATAAAAAGAGCATTGGGACTGCTATGCTCCAAACAAAATTTGAAATAGTTTAATGTCGCTTCTTTTTGATGGTTGCCATCGAAATATACAAAGTCGAAAGGCGCTTTTGTATGCATTTTATCTAAACTCGTATCAAATGCTCCAAGCATTGTTTCTGCTGTGTTCAATGAAAATTTTTTAAATTGCTTTTCGGCTACGCCTAAGGTGTTCGGACATCCTTCTAGTGTGATGATTTTAGATTTAGGACTACCGAGGTACATTGCATAAGTTGACAATCCTAAAGATGTTCCGAACTCTAAAATAGTTTTCGGTTTGAGATGTTTGACAAGATTAATTAAAGCAGATGTCCTTTTTTTTTTGAGTCCGGCATATCTTGCAATCTTGTGAATAGGTCTGAGTGTACTTTTAAAGACCTTAGAGCCTGCTCCAAAATCAGTGACCTCTATTGAATCCTCATTAACGCTAAGTGATTTTCTGTAGTTCGAGTGCTGTTTTGATAACTGAATCCCTTTGTTTTTGTCAAAACAATGAGCAATGTTCGTCTGCGCAATCGAGGAACCCATATTTCGCTTATTTGTAGCTCTCAATAGAAATATTAAATAAGAAATTACTTTAAACATCATCATTGTATTTAATTGTTGTAAAATTAAAAGAAAAATGATAGGAATAGCTTTATAAAAATTATATTTGCTCGCGAAACCTTATTTTTTTTTATGCTTAAACAATTACTAATCATCATTGGCTTGTCTTTTTTTGCGTCTTGCGTTCCAAACAAAGATTTGGTCTATTTGCAAGGGGTGAGAGACGTTAAAAAAGACATATTTAAAGTAAATAACAAGCCCTACAGACTTCAAGTAGATGATGTCCTTTCTATATCGATTAAGGCAAAAGATGAAAAATCTGTTGCATTGTTTCAAAAAGTGGCTACTTCAGAAGCAAACGCTTCTCAAACTAGGGAAGTAAATTTGCAAAATGGATATAGTATAGATGCCCATGGAAATATTAGATTGCCCTATATTGGTGAGGTGAATGTGCTTGGTTACACGACTAAAGAAGTGCGACTTAAATTAGAAAAAGCATTATTGCAGTATTTAAAAAATGAAGATGATATTTTTGTAACTGTAATGCTTTCGGGTATTAAATTTACCATTTTTGGTGAGGTCGGTAGCCCAGGCACAAAAGTTATAAAGCAAAATAATGTAAGTATCATTGAGGCAATTGCAAATTCTGGTGACATAACTGTTACTGGTAACAGAAAGAAGATTGTTGTTTGGAGAACGACTCCTGGAGGTAGAAAAAAATACAATATCGATTTGACACGTGTTGATGCTTTTGATTCTGAGATTTATTATATTCAGCCAAATGATTTGATTTATGTACTTCCGATTAGACAGAAAGCATGGGGGACAGGGACAACAGGTCTACAGTCTTTATCAACAATAATTTCTGTTTTTACATTGGTTACATCGACAATTTTAATCATTAGAAACTTCTAAAATTATATGAGCTCTAAATCTCCTCTTAATCTCACAAATACACAAAGTACAGTAGATATAAAAACCTATATTTTTAGAATTCTTTCTTACTGGAAGCTTTTTGTAGTTACAGGTATAATTGGTTTTATTGTTGCTAAATTCATGAATGACTATAAACCTAAAAGATATAGTCTCGATACAACAATTAGCGTAAAAGAAGAAACGAATCCACTGTTTTCAACAGGAACGAATATTGCATTTAATTGGGGAGGAGAGAGTAATTCTGTTGGAATTGTAAAAGTAATTTTAAATTCAAGAACCCACAACGAAAAAGTAGTAGACTTGCTGCAGTTTTATATCCAGTATTTGAAAGACGGGAAATATCGATTAGAAGATGCTTATGGCAGCACTCCTTTTGAAGTAGATTTAACATTAGATAAACCTCAAATTTATTCAAAATTGATTAAGATAGAGGCCGTTTCTTCGGATCGAGTAAACGTGTCCTTCGATTTCAATGAAAGTAATACAAATCGTTTAATTACCTACCCTGTTGATATTTATAAAGATGGAACGGGCGAGCTGTTTTCTAACTATGTCTCAAATGATCTTTCCTTTTCTAAAGCATTTAATTTAGATGAAAAGATAGAGACGCCTTATTTGAATTTCACCCTGAGAAAGTTAAGAGCACTTAGTCCAGGAGAAGTATTTTATATTCGTTTCGCAAGTTTTAATAGCACGGTTGCTGCTTATCGCGGCATAAGAATTTCCAATGTTACTAAGGGGGCTTCCATTATGCGATTGCAAATGGAGGGCGCCAATAAGAAACGTATCGTAACGTATCTCAATACCTCGGTGAAAGTATTAGAGAAAGATAAGAAAAGACAAAAGGTCGCCTATGCAAAAAATACGCAAAAATATATCGACGATTTATTTGAGAAAGAAGCTGACAGTCTAAAACGTTTAGAACGAGCATTGAGTGCCTATAAAACTGAGAATAATATCTTTAATTTGTCAGATCAAGGCTCTAAAATATTGAATGACATTACATCTTTGGATACGAAGAAAAGAGAATTGACGAATAATATTGAGCTTTTAGATAGTCTCAAGCTATACATATTGACTCATACAAAATTTTCAAATATACCAGTACCTGCTATTGTTCAAGTTGCAGATGGGAAAATACCTGCAGAAGTAGGTCATTTAATTAGTAAATCTGTTCTCAGAGAAACCTACAGAGGTGTCTACACAGACAATCATCCTGATGTCATTGCTCTGGATCAAGAAATTGTAACTAGTAAAAAGGTAATTCTAGAGAATATTAAAAACCTGAAGTCTTCCTTCGAGAGTAATATTTTAAAGGTGACCAAACGATTAAAGAAAAGTCTTTCTCTTCAAAAAGCTGTTCCTAAAAAAGAACAAGGTTTGATTAATTTGCAGAGGAATTATGGGATGTCTGAGGCGAATTACAACCATTTAAAACAAAAAAGTTATGAAGCAGGAACTGCTATAGCAGCGAATGTTTCTGATGTTAAGATTATTGATACAGCAAAGGATCTTGGAAATGGTCCAATTTATCCAATTCCAAGTTTTAATTATATGATAGCCTTCATGCTGAGTATCATTTTTCCGCTGTTTTATGTCATCATAAAAGAGCTGTTAGATACCAAAATCAATACTGTAGAAGAGATTGAGCGGAACTATTCAATTCCGGTTTTAGGGGTTGTTGGGAGGAGTAATTGGAAAAATAACTTAGCTGTTTTTGAGGTTCCAAAATCTTCTGTAGCAGAATCTTTTCGAGCTTTACGATCTAATATTCAGTTTTTGTTCAGTGCTAAAAAAGATACAGACTCAAAGACCTTATTGTTAACTTCATCTGTAAGTGGTGAAGGGAAAACGATGCTATCTGTTAACATGGCTTCTGTTTTTGCGTTGAGTGGGAAGAAAACGGTCTTAATTGGGTTGGATTTGAGAAAGCCTAGAATTTTTGATGACTTTGAGTTAGTCAATGATTTGGGAGTTGTAAATTATTTAATAGGTCAAAAAAGTTTAGCGGAGGTTACCAATAAGACCAAGGTACCCAATCTTGACTTAATTATTTCAGGTCCAATTCCTCCAAATCCATCAGAATTGCTTTTAAATGAGAAAGCGACTCAAATGATGAAGTATTTAAAAGAAAATTATGATTATGTGATTATCGATACTCCACCCGTTGGTTTGGTTTCTGATGCATTGGAGTTATTTAAATATGCAGATGCAATTATTTACGTAATTCGTCAAAATTATTCAGAGAAGGGGATGATGAAAATGATTGATAACAAGTATAAGAACAAAGAAGTGAAAAATATTAGCTATGTGCTAAATGACTTTACGCTTCGAGGAAGATACGGTTATGGTTATGGTTACGGCTATGGTTACGGTTATGGCTATGGCTATGGTAAATATGGTAATAGTTATCATGAGAATGAAAAGGAAGAAACACTTCTCCGGAAATTAATAGGTCTCATCAAACCGAAAAAATAAAAAAGAAGCCTTAAGATATTAATTCTTAAGGCTTTTTCTTAATAATCAATCTTGTCCTGTTTTTCAGACCATTTTTGAAATGGTTCTAACGCAACCTCTCTCCCCACTTGCTCAAAAGGAATGCTTCTCTTTTCATAGGGTAGTGGAATTTCTTTGTAGATAAACTCATCATCAAATCCGATATTTGCCGCATCTACCTGATTACTTCCATAGTATACTTTATCTGGTCTGGCCCAGTAAATAGCTCCTAAGCACATAGGGCAAGGTTCACAAGAAGTATATACAATACAACCGTCTAATTGAAAAGAACCAATATTTTTACAAGCATCTCTAATTGCTGTTACTTCTGCATGTGCAGTGGGATCGTTTGTTGAAGTTACTTTATTGTTTCCTCTACCTATAATTTCTCCATCTTTCACAACAATACATCCAAAAGGACCTCCTTCATTGTTGTTCATTCCTTTTAGAGCTGCTTTTACAGCTTCACTCATAAACGCTTCATGTGTTTTCATATTCATCATT
>JBELDQ010000004.1:0-21962 GCA_042094215.1 Polaribacter sp.
CCTCGATAAGAATTACTTAATTTCTAAGCCTTGTTTTTGGTCTCCAATGGCAAGTGTATAACTTCCTTTAGGAAGGTAATAAACACCATTTTGAGCTGCTGTTAGCTTGTTTTTTGGATGTGCTTTCTCATATGCTTTACGTCCTTTTTTAGAAAAAGAAACGTCATAAGTTGCACTATTAAAGCCTTTTGCAGCATTTACGGTGAATTCATTTATTTTAACATCATCATCGAGTACAGTTACCTTTATTTTCTTTTCAGTATTTGAAAATACATGTACGTCTAATTGAGGTGTGTTTACCGGTGTCCATTGATTCCAAGAGCTACCCCACCTAGAAGAAGCACGCATGCTTTTTACAGAAAATAAATATGTCTCTTTTTGGTATATCTCATTGTATTGTTGCAATTGAGTAATGTTTGTTTTGTAGATGCTTCTTCCATGGGTTCCTACAACTAAATCTTGTGCTTTTTCTTGTATCACTAGATCGTGAACGGCAACATTCGGAAGTCCTTTACTGAAGGGAGACCAGGAATTTCCATTATTGAATGAAACATATAGCCCGTTATCAGTACCTACATATAAAATTTCGTCATTTACAGTGTCCTCTTTAAGCACGTTTACTGCAGATGCAGGGATGTTACTGCTGATGTTTTTCCATGTGGTTCCAGAATCATCAGACCTATATACATAGGTGTTGAAATCGTCAAATCGCATGCCGTTTAAGGTCACATACACGCGTTCTTTTTTAAATTTTGAAGCTATGACTCTGCTTACCCATAGGTTTTTGGGTAGATTTCCGGTGATGTTTTTCCAGGAATTTCCTCCGTCTTTTGTTAGGTGTATCAATCCGTCATCAGAACCTGTATAAAGCATTCCAAACTGAAATGGACTTTCAGAAATTGAGGTAAGGGTTCCGTAAGGTACATTTCCTTTTTTTCCTCCGGTAGTTAAATCGTCTGAAATAACATCAAAGGTATTTCCTTGATCCATAGAGCGTAATAATTTATTAGCGCCCATGTATAGGATATCTTGGTTGTGTGAAGAAAGTAAGATAGGTGTTTGCCAATTATAGCGATACGGAGAATCTCCTAGTTGGTGTTTTGGGTGAATGGATTTTCTTTTTCCAGTCTTTAAATTCACTCTAAAATAATAGCCAAATTGAGAGCCTGTATAAATGGTTTCATTGTCTCTAGCATCTATCTGAACCTGCATCCCGTCTCCACCGCCAATTCTTTTGTAGGGGTAGTTACCAGAACCCTTCCATCCTTGAGAGAATTGATAGCTGCTTGGTCCGTACCAAACGCCATTGTCTTGCAGTCCTCCATAAACGTTGTAAGGCTCCTTGTTGTCTACATTAATGGCGTAGAACTGACCAACTGCATTCGGGTTGTTTTTTGTCCAGTTGTTTCCGTCGTCAAAAGTAATATTCACACCACCATCGTTTCCGTCGATGACATGTCCTTCTTTTTTAGGGTTTACCCAAAGGGCTTGGTGATCTGAGTGCATGTTTGGAGCACCGATATTTCTAAAGGTAGCGCCTCCATCATCTGATCTTAATAAAGGGACTCCTCCAATGTAAATCTTATTGTGGTCTAATTGGCTCACGCCTATGATTCCGAAATAATATCCATAAGAGCTGTAAACGCCATCCAAAAATCCTTTGTGCGTCTTTTTCCAAGAGTTACCTCCGTTGGTAGATTTGTAGACTTCTGCTCCAATAACAGGAGAGTTAAATAACCTCGAATTGGCATCTTCTAAATAACTAGCTAGATCACTCGGTTTGATACGTTTCTCTTGTATAGCAGCTTTTACCGCAGTAGCGGTTTCTTCTTTGTTAAAGCGATTGTCTTTTAAGTACTTGCTGAGTGCTTCGTTGTCTAGCTGCATGAAATCAGCAACAGACATGGTTTTAAAGGTTTCTTTTTGAAGTCCTTCACTTTTTTTTATGGGTGTTGCTTTTCTTCTGTCTTGATTGTCTAAGAATGCATACACAATATCGTTGTTAAATGCAGTGAGTCCAATTCTTCCAACACCTTGCCCAACAGGAAATCCTTTTCCTTTTGTGGTGAGTTTTGTCCAAGTAGATCCAGCATCTGTACTTTTGTAGATGGCAGAGCCGTTTCCGTCACCATCAAAATCCCAAGCCTTTCGCATGCGTTCCCAGGATGCAGCAAATAAGATGTTTGGGTTTTTGGGAGAAGGACTAATGTCTATAATACCGGTGTTTTCATTGATAAATAGGGTATTACTCCATGTTTTTCCACCATCTGTTGTTTTGTAGATGCCTCGTTCTTTGTTTTTGGAATATAAGTGACCAAGAACGCCAATAACGACCTCGTTAGGATTGTTTTTATTGATGATGATTCTACCGATATGTTGAGAGTCGGATAAACCAACATGTTGCCATGTTTCCCCTTTGTCTGTAGATTTTAAAATACCAATTCCAGGATATGAAGAGCGAGAAGAATTGCTCTCTCCGGTTCCTACCCAAATAGTTCCATGCTGCCAATCAATAGCAATATCTCCAATGTTTTGTGTGGGAGCATTGTCCATTACAGGTGTAAATGAGGTTCCGTTGTTATTTGTGTACCAAAGGCCTCCAGAGGCATAAGCAACATAAAATTCGTTCGTATTTAAAGGGTTTACATCAAGATCTACAACACGACCACTCATAATTGTTGGGCCAATATTGGTGAATTCAATGTTTTTTACAATGGAGTTCTTGGTGAATGCTTTTTTTTGTTTTAAAGATTGTTCAATTACAGTTGCATTTGTAGCTTGCTGTGCGTGTACAGATGTTGCAAAAAAAAGGGCTGCAAGAGCGATACTTAAGTTTTTCATGGTTTGTTGTTTGGAGGCTCTAATTTACAGCTTGCCACACAGATTTCAAAAGAGATCTGCCTGAAGTTTTTACTTTTAACAAAATGTTATCATATCCAATAGAATTCAACGTATATTTGCCGGCATACAGAATGACGTAATTACTCCCTTAGTCATTTTAAAATTCATCATATGTCATTTAAATCATTAGGATTAGACAACGCTTTGTTAAAAGCAGTTGCAAAACAAGGGTATGAAACCCCTTCTCCAATACAAGAAAAAGCAATTCCTTTAATTTTAGAAGGAAAAGATGTGCTTGCATCTGCGCAAACAGGAACAGGAAAGACAGCAGGTTTTACTTTGCCAATGTTGCAGCGTTTAGAAGCGAATCGTCATCCCAAGTATAGGCCAATAAGAGCTTTGGTCTTAACACCTACAAGAGAGTTGGCAGCTCAGGTGTATGATAACGTAAGGGAGTATAGTGCTTTTTTAAACATGAAATCTACGGTTGTGTTTGGTGGTGTCAAAGCGAAAGCTCAGATTGCGACCATAAGGCAAGGTGTTGATGTATTGGTAGCCACGCCGGGAAGACTATTGGATTTAGAAAGCCAGGGCGCATTGTCTTTAAAACGTATAGAGATTTTAGTTTTAGACGAGGCAGATAGAATGCTAGATATGGGCTTTTTGAGAGATATCAAAAAAATCATGAATTTAATGCCTCCAAAGCGTCAAAATTTGTTGTTTTCTGCAACTTTTTCTAGAGAAATCAAAGAATTGGCAGGTGGCATTTTGAGAAATCCAGTACTGGTAGAGGCGACTCCAGAAAACTCTACTGCAGAAAAAGTTTCTCAAAAGGTATATCGTGTTGATAAAGGAAAGAAGACCGAGTTGGTGACCAAGTTGATTTCTGACGGAAACTGGAAACAGGTATTGATTTTTACACGAACAAAGCACGGTGCAAATAAGTTGACAAAAAAATTATTGGCAAGCAATGTCTCGGCAGCAGCGATACATGGAAATAAAAGTCAAGGAGCTCGAACAAAAGCGTTGGCTGGTTTTAAAAGCAATGACATTCGAGTTTTAGTGGCAACCGACATTGCTGCTAGAGGATTGGATATTCCGTTGTTACCACATGTAATTAATTACGAGTTGCCAAATGTGCCCGAAGATTATGTACATAGAATAGGGCGAACAGGAAGAGCTGGGGCAAAAGGCGAAGCCTTATCTTTGGTATGTATTGAAGAAATGGAATATGTACGTGAGATAGAGAAGTTATTGCAACAAAAATTAGCAATAGAAGTTCTTGAAGGCTTTGAGCCACAAAATAACGATGAGCCAGGAAAGCCAAATTCTAGAAAGCCGCAACGGAAAAATCATCAGCCAAAGAAGCGGAAAGAAAATTCTTCACGTACAAATGGAGGAAAAACGAAAGGTCGAAGAAGGAATGACACCAGAGCATCTCGGAGAGGGAAGCAAGGGGATGCTTAAGATATAGGAATAAAAAAAGACCTAGTAATTTAAATTACTAGGTCTTTTTAATAAAAAAGTATATATATTAGATAACTTTCACGTTTACCGCGTTCATTCCTTTTCTACCTTCTTTAAGATCAAATTCTACATCATCACCTTCTTTAATCTCATCGATTAAACCAGAAATGTGCACAAAGTGTTCGCTGCTTGAATCTCCTTCTACTATAAATCCGAATCCTTTAGATTCGTTGAAGAATTTTACTGTACCTGTCATTGTAAATAAATTAAAATAATATTAAGCGACAAATGTACTAATTAAATAAAGAATAAAAAATAAGTTTTTGCATTTATTTTTTGAAAGCTTCAGTTTTTTGCTGTTCTAATTTGTTGTAAATCAATAATTATTCCATCTATTATTATAATTTATTGGTTGAAAATAGCCAAAAGTGCAAAGGATTCTTTTCGTAAATTACTACATTTGTTGGACTAAAAAACAAATCATGAAATACCATCCAATCAGCAATCAGCTTTTTATAAAGAACAGAGTAAAGTTTACCGCTCATATGAAAGCCAAGTCAATAGCCGTGTTCAATTCTAATGATGTTTTTACCACAGGGGCCGACAGTACATTGCCTTTTCATCAGCACAGAGATCTGTTTTATTTAAGTGGTGTGGATCAAGAGAAAAGTATTTTAGTATTGTTTCCTGACGCAATCAACCCAAATCATAGGGAGGTTCTTTTTGTGACAGAGACCAATGAGCATATCGCTATTTGGGAAGGAGCTAAATTAACTAAAGATCAAGCAACAGCAACCTCTGGAATTAAAAATGTACAATGGTTGCGTGATTTTGATAAGATCTTTTTTGATCTAATGACAGAAGCAGAGACGGTTTACTTTAATACCAACGAACATTATAGGCAATCTGTAGAGTTGGAGAGCAGAGAAGATCGTTTTATAAAGAAAGTAAAAGCAGATTTTCCAGCGCATAGCTGGGCAAAAAGCAGTTCTATTTTACAAGAAATTAGAGGAATAAAGGAACCTGAAGAAATCGACTTAATGCAAACTGCTTGTGGCATTACTGAAAAAGGATTTCGACGTATTCTTAATTTTGTGAAGCCAGGGGTAATGGAGTATGAAATTGAAGCCGAATGGATGCATGAGTTTTTAAGAAATCGCTCTAAAGGATTTGCGTATACACCTATTATAGGGTCTGGTTACAATGCTTGTGTTTTGCATTATATTGAAAATAACCAAGAATGCAAGGCTGGAGATATGTTATTGATGGATATTGGTGCTGAATATGCCAATTATGCTTCTGATATGACACGTACAATTCCTGTTTCGGGGCGTTTTACAGACAGACAACGCGCGGTATACAACGCTGTCAATAGGGTAAAGGATGAAGCTACAAACATGCTTGTGCCTGGTACAATTTGGGCAGAGTATCACAAGGAAGTTGGTAAAGTAATGACTTCAGAATTGTTAGGTTTGGGTCTCATTGATAAAGCAGATGTTCAGAGCGAAGATCCAAATTGGCCAGCATATAAAAAGTACTTTATGCATGGAACATCACATCATATAGGTTTAGACACGCATGATTACGGAGCGTTAAAAACACCGATGAAACCAAATATGGTTTTTACTGTAGAACCGGGTATTTACATCCCAGAAGAGCAAATGGGTATTCGTTTGGAAGATGATGTTGTGATTAAAGAAACTGGAAAGCCCTTTAATTTAATGCGAAATATCCCGATTTTAGCAGAGGAGATAGAAGATTTAATGAATCAATAGGTTCGGCGAGTTATATAAAAGTTAAAGCGGGTGAAAACTCGCTTTTTTTATCCGAATTAGTGTAGATTCGCGCTTCTTAAAGAAAACAATGATAAAAAAGTCAAACAGAAAAAAACAAGCAAAAGTTCTTCGTGTTTTTAGGTCCATTCATCGTAAAATGGGCGCATTGTTGTTTGTTTTCTTTTTTTGTATTTCTGTGAGTGGTTTTTTATTAGGTTGGAAAAAGAATAGTTTTGGGGTTTTGCAATCAAAAACACAAAAAGGAATTGCTGCTAGTTTTGAGACATGGTTGCCGATGGATGTTTTAAAAGAGAAAGCTGTTTTTTATATCGATAGCGAAGTAGATATCGAGACTGATCTTGAGATAAAAAGAATTGATGTTCGAGAGTCGCAAGGGGTTGTGAAATTTATCTTTAGTGACTATTACGCGGTTCAAGTTGATGGTGCCACAGGAGAAGTATTGTTGCTTGAGAGACGGTACTCTGATTTAATTGAAGAGATACATGATGGGTCTGCTTTAGATACTTATTTCAAAACAACTGGAAGTCCTTTTAAGTTGATCTATACAACAATAATGAGTGTTGCGCTGTTGCTGTTTACGATTACGGGTTTTTGGCTTTGGCTAGGGCCGAAAAGAATGAGAAGAAGAGCTTAAGTGATTCTTGCTGTAAGTCACTTTTCTTATTGTCAGTATTGTATAGAAATCAATCATATTCTTTTAAGCTTTCTGTTGTTACCTGTATGTTTTAGTTAAAAAATTATGGAGCACATTTCTTGTGCCTGTATTAAAATCGGTCTGCTCTAGAGGTTTTGAAGTGTTTATAGGTAACTGCAAGTATAAAAGTGATCAATGCAGGTAGTGCCCAGCCTAAACTGAATTGGGAAAAGGGAATGTACCCTTGAATCCCTTTAACTTTCGTTGGGTCAATGATGAATTGTAGAAAGTCGGGAATGCTAAAGATGAAAGTGATACCAACAACAGTTCGAAATACATGCGGTGAAGTACATTTTTCAGGGAGCGCATTCAATAGAATCAAAATAATGGTTATTGGGTAAATAAACATGAGTGCGGGTAGCGCAATTGCAATAATGTACTGCACATTAAACTGCCCCAACACAATACCCAAAACGCAGCTAATTGAGGCAGTAATTGTATACGCTTTCGTGTTGTTTTTAAAGAGTCCTTTCACGTAGTCTGCTGTTCCGGTAACAATTCCAACTGCGGTGGTAAAGCAAGCGAGCCCAACGAGTGCGCTTAAGAATGTGGTGCTAATGTTTCCAAGTGTTTGTAAGCTTAGGCTTGATAGGATGTCTGTTCTATTTGCCTCTTTTGGAAATGAAGAGCTAAACGTTGCTCCGCTGTAAATTAATCCTGTATAAATAGCAAATAGTCCACAGCCTGCAATGATTCCTGCCTTTGTGATGAGTGCTTTTTTTGTGTCAAAAGAGTGCTCTTTCTTAAAGTTTAAAGAGATGACTAAAACACCGCCGATAACAATGGCACCAATTGCATCGAAAGTTTGGTAGCCTTCGAGTAAACCGTTAATGAAAGGAGTTTCAACGCTTGAAGGAGGGATGTGGTTTGGACTGCTGTAAAACCCAATTAATATGATGGCTACAAGGATGGTTACAATAAAAGGAGTTAGGAATTTACCTAACACAGTTATGATTTTTGATCGATTTATAACGAATAGAAATACCAGTATGAAATAGACTGAACTCGTTGTTAAAGAAGAGATTTTTAAAAATGGTGCTATGGCTATTTCGTGGGTTACAGCTGCGGTTCGTGGTGCTGGCAATGCGATACAAATTGTATAGACAATGATACAGTAGACAAGACTAAATGCTGGAGAAACTTTTTTTCCAAAATCAAACATGGTTCCTTGTATACGTGCATGCGCAATAATTCCGATGATAGGTATCACAACTGCAGTCATAAAAAAACCAAGAGCAACAAGGTGCCAATCTTCTCCAGATTGGACCCCTAAAAAAGGAGGGAGGATTAGGTTTCCGGCTCCGAAAAACATTGAAAACAATGCGAAGCTAGTTATGATCGTTTCTTTCGTTTTATGCATTTATGAGCGTTTCTTAGTGAGTATAAGAATTGCGTTTACAACACTATAGAGAATAGCGAGAAGTATGAGTAAGAATTTGGTTGAAGCAAAGTAGTATGCAATGCTAGTCCAATGCTGTTTCGTATTTCCCGTCAATAATTTAATCAAACAAATATTTTCCATAATGTCTAAAATAGCAGCTACGAGGAGGCTCCAAATAAGCAATTCTCCAAATCTATAAAATGGTTTCTTACTCCATAAATACTTGTTGATTTTGTGGATTACGATGGCAATAAATAGAGAATAGATGAGTATGTATAAAAAATCAAAGCCCAGTCCAATACCTGCAAAAATCTTGGTTAAAGGAGTCCAAGAAGCTAGTATTTCTTGGGAGCGCTCCAATGTGTTTGCCAATTCAAAAGAAATGATTCCGTTGGGTGCTATGGTATTTTTTAAAGGTTTGTTGAGGTACAGCATAACAATCGATGCTATGAAAAAAAGATACGCAATTGAAAATGTCAATTTGTTTTCTGTTGTTTTCGACATTTTGTTAAAGGGAGTGCTGAACATTTTTGAGTCGATTTTTGTGTTTTGCTAGCGAAAGATACATATTTTTGCTAGATGTATAATTTCATCTATTATAAAAATACGAAGATCTCTTTTTCAACAAAAGGGAAAGGTACAGCAGTTGTTCTATTACATGGTTTTTTAGAAAATTCTGGGATGTGGAATGGAGTTGTTGATATTTTGAGCAAAGCCAATCGTGTTATTTGTATTGATTTATTAGGGCATGGACAAAGTGATTGTTTAGGCTATGTACACTCAATGGAGGCAATGGCAGCAGCAGTTAAGGCAGTTTTAAATCATTTGAAAATTAGGAAATCTATCCTTGTTGGACACTCTTTAGGGGGGTATGTGTCCTTGGCTTTTGCAGAGGAAAACCCCGATAGCGTGAAAGGATTGTGTTTGATGAATTCTACAACAAGAGCAGATAGCCAAGAGCGTAAAATTTTAAGAGATAGAGCCATTGATTTGGTGAAAAGAGATTATAAAAATGTGGTTAAAAACTCAATATCTAATCTGTTTAGACCCAAAAATAGACGTCTTTTTAGTGAGGAGATAAAGCAAGTTAAAAAAGACGCATTGCAGACTCCCTTGCAAGGGTATATTGCTGCTCAAGAAGGAATGAAAATTAGAAATGATCGCGAAGTGCTGTTGCACTTTTCTCCTTATAAAAAAATGATGATTCTAGGAAAGAAAGATCCTGTGCTATCTTTTGATGATTTGTTAGAGCAAGTGCAGCAAACGGAGGTTGAGGTTGTGGTGTTTCCTGATGGACATATGAGTCACATAGAAAATAAGGAAGCATTGACTATTGCTTTACAAGGCTTTGTTGGGCGTTGTAAAATAAATTCATAAAAAAACTCACAATTAATTTTGTGAGTTTCTTTATCGTTTTTCTTGTTTTATTCTTCTTTAAGAGCGTTCCATCCCTGTGCTTGTAATGCCATTTCTTGTCCGGCTCTTGTAACCAGGTTCATGCCTTGATTCTCTGCAGTAACATGTCCAATAATAGAGAAATTAGGGTTTCCTTTTATGTCGTCAAATGCTGTAATTGGAACTGTAAATAGTAGTTCGTAATCTTCACCGCCACTTAAAGCAATCATAGTAGAATCCATCTTAAACTCTTCCGCGGTAGAGATAACTTGTGGGTCTAAAGGAAATTTGTCTTCGTAAATTTTACACCCCACTTTAGATTGCGAACAGATGTGCATGATTTCTGAAGACAATCCGTCAGAAATATCAATCATAGCGGTTGGTTTTATCTCTAACTCTTTTAAGAGTTCTGGAACGTCTTTACGTGCTTCTGGCTTAAGTTGACGCTCAATTAAATAGGTGTAATTATCGAGATCTGGTTGGTTATTAGGATCTACTTGAAAAACCTGTTTTTCTCTTTCTAATACTTGCAAGCCTAAATAGGCAGCTCCTAAGTCTCCGGATACTACAATTAAATCTGTTTCTTTGGCGCCATTTCTGTAGACAACATCGTTTTTGTCTGCTTTGCCAACTGCTGTGATAGAAATGAGCATGCCCTTGGTCGATGAAGTGGTGTCTCCGCCAATTAAATCTACATTGTAGGTTTCGCAAGCCAATTGAATTCCTGAATACAATTCTTCAATGGCTTCAAGCGGAAAACGATTAGAGACGGCAAGAGAGACTGTAATTTGTTCTGCGGTTCCATTCATTGCATACACATCAGAAAGATTCACCATCACGGCTTTATAACCAAGGTGTTTTAAAGGCATATAGCTCAAGTCAAAATGCACGCCTTCCACCAATAGGTCTGTGGTAATGAGTGTCTGTTTTTTCGAAGCATCTAGCACCGCAGCATCATCTCCAACAGCTTTTATAGTTGTGGTATGTGTTGTTTTAAAGTGCTTTGTCAAATGGTCTATGAGTCCGAACTCTCCTAGTTCCGATAATGATGTTTTTTCTTGGTTCTTATCTTCTAACATGCTACAAAGGTAAGGCAATTCTTAGGATTAAAAAGAACGATGAATTGGAAAATGTAAGGTTAAAAGAAGAGATGCTTTGTTATTAAGCATCCCTTTTAAGGTTCTTGCTTTAGGTCTTATTCTATGGCGTAGTATTTAAAGATTGGGTATGCAACGGTTTGTTTTTCGATTCCTTGATTGCGCAGATAGCTATCAAAGAAGTTCCAAGTTGTGAGTCCGTCATCAGATTGCGGTTCTAATGCATAAAAAGCTAGGTTTGTTAAAGGTTGTGCCATGTCAACCCAATAATCTCCTTTTTTAAAAGTTCTTGTTGCTGCCCTGTATGCTCCTTGTAGGGTGGTCATATTATGGCCTTCAAATTTCCGTTTTGCTTGAGTCATTGCAGTTGCCATAAAAATAGCCCCTGTTGCTGTTTTTGATGTTTTGAGTGTAGTGACTTGAATGCCCAGTTTTTTGAGGTGCTTTACAATAGGTTTCATAGATTTTGGTAAAAAGTATCCTCTGGGTAGTGTTGTGCTCAGAGTTGGCTCAAATTTTGAGAGATTGCTAACATTTTTTACATCGATTATTTTTCCTGATCGAATATAGCTTTTAGTGCCTTTAATGTTGATGTAAGGGGTGTAGTCATAGGTTCTGTAGTTGGCGATTTTTTTATCCAATGCCACCATTTTAAAACGAACTCCTTTGGTTACTTTACCGGCATTTTTTAACACATTGTTGATGGCATCTTGGGTTGCTTTCGCATTTATTGCCACTATTTTTTTGCTATTTTTGCGCGTGAATTCTAAAATTTCGGCAACAAAACCATAGGTTCCATTCATACGCTCATAGAACCGATCATGCGCAAAAGATTCACTTAAAATACCCATTTTATTTCGAAGCCCCATTTGATTCACTAAATACCTTGGATGGTGGTTGTAGGTGTAAATTGATGTTGGAGGCCAGCCTTGTTTTGTGGAGTAATACCCATAAGGCCCAATAGCTACTTTGTAGTTTTTGGCGATTTTTTTCGTTACCTCTGGAAATAATATATCCCAAGTGAAATCATAGGGTGCTTTTTCTCCGGCATAATGATAGCTTGGTGCATAGGTAATTCCGTAGCCATGCCATGTGCCATTTGTGGTATGCAAATCGACTAGTAATTCTGGATTCCATTTGTTCAATACGTTTTGCATGAGTCCGATGGTTTCGAAGGCTTCCATTTTAATTCCATCTCTATTCAGATCTAATCCTTGACTATTGGCTCTAAGACCCACTTCAACAGGACTGTCTTCCTGAGAAGGTCTTCTTCCGTGTTTCATTTTGTCATTGGAATCTGTATTGTAAATAGGAGCGAATACAATAATTTGATTGTCTAGTAAGTGTTGCTTATCTCCCAACAATATGTCACGCATTAACTGTTGTATAATTTCTTTTCCTTCTACTTCTCCCGCATGAATGTTTCCTTGGATATAGATTACGGGTTTCCCAGAAGCTACTGCTGCTTTTGGCGTTGTTACTTTTGGCTTTGCTAAAACAACAAGCGGAATCTTGTTTCCTTCTTTGCTTGTGGCCATGTATTCTAAATGCAGTAAATCAGATCTCTGCTGTAATGCTAGAATATAGGACATTACCTCTGAGTAGGTAGATGTTTTTTGGTAGTTTGTTTTTACGGGTATTGTGATGAGCTCGTTTGGCCAGGTTTTTTGTTGTGCCCAATTTTGAAGCGCAAACAAGCAGAGAAATGCAGTGATAATGGATTTCATTTGGTTCGGTTTTTGATGGATTAAATGTAGGTTTAATTCCTTGATGGTGAATTTCACATGCTTTTTTTAACAGTTCGTTAACAGATTTGGAGCGTGCGTTTATTGTTGGAATCAATTTACAAATAGTCATAACCAATTGATTCATCAATTTTAATCATGTGAAAAGGCGAAAAAAATCATATATTGTAAGTATCTTTGCAGCCAAAATTAGAGTTAATCTATTTAGAATTATGATAAAAGTTTCAGACATAGCACGAAAAAAAGTTATGGAAATGATGAGTGATGATGGCTTCGACGCTGCTTCAGACTTTGTAAGAGTTGGAGTAAAGAGTGGAGGTTGTTCAGGATTGTCATATGATTTAAAGTTTGATAAAAATCAATCTGAAGGAGATAAGGTTTTTGAAGACAACAATGTGAGAATTGTTGTTGATAAGAAGAGTTTCTTGTATTTAGTAGGAACGACCCTAGAATATTCTGGAGGATTGAATGGAACGGGATTTGTTTTTAACAACCCAAATGCAAACCGCACTTGTGGATGCGGAGAGAGTTTTTCTTTATAATATTACACCGCACTTATGAGCAAGTATACCGAAGATAATTTAAGAGAAGAGTTAGAAACCAAAGAGTATGAGTATGGTTTCTATACAGACATAGAAAGTGAGACATTTGCTAAAGGATTGAATGAAGATGTTGTGCGTGCGATTTCTAAAAAGAAGAATGAGCCACAATGGATGACCGATTGGCGTGTTGAAGCATTTCGAGTTTGGGAGAAAATGGAAGAGCCAGATTGGGCAAATGTAAACTATCCTAAGCCAGATTTTCAGGCAATAGCTTATTATTCTGCACCGAAGCAAAAACCGAAGTTGAATAGCTTAGATGAGGTAGATCCAGATTTATTGGAAACCTTTGAGAAATTAGGTATTTCTTTAGAAGAACAAAAACGTTTGGCCAATGTTGCCGTAGATATTGTCATAGATTCTGTTTCCGTAGCAACGACGTTTAAGAAAACATTGGCTGAAAAAGGAATTATTTTTATGCCAATTTCTGAAGCTATTCAGGAGTATCCAGAGTTGGTAAGAAAGCATCTAGGAACCGTGGTTCCAACCAGTGATAATTTTTATGCAGCATTAAACTCGGCTGTTTTTTCTGATGGCTCATTTTGTTACATTCCAAAAGGCGTGAAATGTCCGATGGAGTTATCGACCTATTTCAGAATTAACGAAGGAGGTACTGGACAGTTTGAAAGAACCTTAGTTGTTGCAGATGAAGGAAGTTATGTGAGTTACCTAGAAGGTTGTACAGCGCCAAGTAGAGATGAAAATCAATTGCATGCCGCTGTTGTTGAGTTGATTGCCTTAGATGATGCAGAGATCAAATACTCTACTGTTCAAAATTGGTATCCTGGAGATGCACAAGGAAAAGGAGGGGTTTTTAACTTTGTAACCAAAAGAGCTATTTGCGAAACCAATGCAAAAGTCTCTTGGACACAAGTAGAAACAGGATCTGCAGTAACATGGAAATACCCAAGCTGTATTTTAAAAGGAAACAACTCTGTTGGAGAATTTTATTCTATTGCAGTAACAAACCACTATCAGCAAGCAGATACCGGAACAAAAATGATTCACTTAGGTAAGAATACCAAGTCTACCATTATTTCAAAAGGAATTTCTGCAGGGAAATCACAAAACTCCTACAGAGGTTTGGTACATGTTGGAGCGAGAGCTGAAAATGCCCGTAATTTTTCGCAGTGTGATTCTTTATTAATGGGGAATGCATGCGGAGCACATACGTTTCCATACATCGAAGCAAAAAACAAATCAGCTCAAATAGAGCATGAAGCTACGACAAGTAAAATTGGAGAAGATCAATTGTTTTACTGTAATCAACGTGGAATTGATACGGAAAAAGCCATTGCATTAATCGTGAATGGGTTTAGTAAAGAGGTATTGAATAAATTGCCAATGGAATTTGCTGTAGAGGCACAAAAATTACTAGAAATTAGTTTAGAAGGCTCTGTAGGATAGTTTCTAGAATACAGCCAGTCAACAAAAAAATAGCAGATATATTAAAACGTTTATAGTTAAACACTATGTTAAAAATTAATAATTTACACGCAAAGATAGACGATAAATCAATTTTAAAAGGATTGAATTTAGAGGTGAAAGCGGGAGAGGTTCATGCGATAATGGGGCCAAATGGAGCAGGAAAGAGTACCTTGGCAAACATCATTGCAGGGAAAGAGGATTATGAGGTAACTGATGGAGATATTGAGTTGAATAACGAAGATATTAGTGAATTGGCACCGGAAGAAAGAGCGCACAATGGGGTGTTTTTATCTTTTCAATATCCAGTAGAGATTCCAGGTGTTTCTGTAACGAACTTTATCAAGACAGCTATTAATGAGACACGTAAAGCAAAGGGATTAGAAGATATGCCTGCTAAGGAGATGTTGAAGTTAATTCGTGAGAAGTCGGAGTTGTTAGAGATTGATAGAAAATTTTTATCACGTTCTTTAAACGAAGGTTTTTCTGGAGGAGAAAAGAAGCGTAATGAAATTTTTCAGATGGCAATGCTAGATCCTAAATTGGCTATTTTGGATGAAACCGATTCTGGATTAGATATCGATGCCTTGCGAATTGTTGCAAATGGAGTCAATAAATTAAAATCAAAAGACAATGCGGTAATTGTTATTACGCATTATCAGCGTTTGTTAGATTATATCGTGCCGGATTTTGTTCATGTTTTACACGATGGTAAAATTGTAAAGTCTGGAGATGCTTCTTTGGCTTTAGAGCTAGAAGCTAAAGGGTATGATTGGATCAAAGAAGAAGTGAATTCTTAATAAGCTACTTGCAAAAATGGAATTAAAAGATAAAATAGTATCATCTTATGTAGCCTTTGAAAACGGAATTAATATCAATTCAGATATTCATGACATACGTACAGAAGCATTTCATAATTTTGAGAAATTAGGGTTTCCTACCAAGAAATTAGAAGCTTGGAAATACACCTCTTTAAACGCAGTGTTAAAGAAGGATTACAGTATTTTTCCAAACAAAGAGAACACCATAGAGTTTGCAGATGTAAAGAAGTACTTTATTCATGATATTGATAGCTATAAAGTGATCTTTATTGATGGGAAATACAGCTCTTTTTTATCAGATACAACACATGATGGAAAAGATATTTGCTTGATGTCTTCTGCCTTGTCAAAACCAAAATACAAAGCAATTATTGAAAATTATTTCAATAAAGTTGCGAAGCAAGACAATTTAACATCGTTAAATACTGCTTTTACAAATGAAGGAGCTTACATTCATATACCAAAGAATGTAGAGGTAGATAAGCCTGTTCAGATCATCAATTTCACAACAGGTTCTGAAGCAGCAACTTTGGTACAACCCCGTAATTTAGTGGTTGTAGAGGAGAATGCTCATGTTCAAATCATAGAGCGTCATCAGAGTTTAACGAGTAACCCTGTTTTGAGTAATGTTGTAACGGAAGTTTTTGCAGCTAAAAACGCTACAGTTGATATCTATAAGATCCAGAACGATAAAATTGAGGCCTCACTAGTTGACAATACCTATATTGAGCAAAAGTCGAATAGTGTCGTTTCTGTTCATACGTTTTCTTTTGGAGGTAACATTACCAGAAATAACTTAAACTTCTATCAAAAAGGAGAACATATCGACTCTATTTTAAAAGGAATTACCATTATTGAAGGGAAACAACATGTAGATCATCATACCTTGGTGCATCATATAGAGCCAAATTGTGAAAGTCATCAAGATTATAAAGGTATTTTTGATGCGCGATCTACCGGTGTTTTTAACGGTAAGGTAATTGTAGAGAAAGAAGCACAAAAAACCAATGCCTATCAGCAGAATAACAATGTGTTGATTAGCGATAAAGCTACGATTAATGCAAAGCCGCAATTAGAAATTTTTGCAGATGATGTGAAATGTTCTCATGGTTGTACCATTGGTCAGTTAGACGATGATGCTTTATTTTACATGCAGCAACGTGGAATTCCTGCAAAAGAAGGGAAGGCTTTGTTGATGTATGCTTTTGCCAATACGGTATTGGAAAGTGTACGAATACCAGAGGTAAAATCTAGAATTAATAAGTTAATAGCAAATAAGTTGGGAGTGAATCTTGGATTTGATTTATAGCCCTTCTAAAATGTCCATAAAAAAACCACGCAATCTGCGTGGTTTTTTCATTGTTGAACTATTTTTCCTGCTTCTTAAGATAAACAGGTATTTGCAGTAAACTACAACTAGTTGTATTGAATACTTTCTAGTATGCCTTTTAGAAAGTCATTGTGGCTAATGTCTGCCAATGCCATTCTTACAACAACTAAATCTTGATCAGGGAATACACAGACCATTTGCCCTTGGTAGCCATTGGCGAAATACATGTTTTTTGGTAGATCTGGAAACTGTCCTTCTGCATTTAGCCAAAAGTGACCGCCATAGGTTCCATTAGAGCCTTTTGTTGGGGTTGTGATGTAGTCTACCCAATCTTTGGTAAACAATTCCGTTCCATTCCAATTACCGTTGTTTAAGTAGAGGAGGCCGAATTTAGCCCAATCTCTCGGTGTTGCCCAAGAATAAGAAGAGCCCACATAGTTGCCATCCATATCCGTTTCAACAACCATAGAGTTCATACCGATCTTATCAATAAAGTTCGTATACCAAAAGTCTAAATATTCCTGGTACTCTGTAAATTGTGTTCTTAGAATTCCTGAGAGTAAATTGCTCGTTCCAGAAGAGTAGTTCCAGGTTTCGTTGGTTGGGCCGGCAAATTGTTTTTTCGCTTGTGCAATGCTCATGTTTCTTTCAAGGAATAGCATCTTGGTTACATCTGAAATGTCATCGTAATTTTCATCCCATTCTAAACCACTATTCATGTGAAGTAAATCATTAATTGTGATGTTTTTTCTGCTGTCATTTTGCCATTCTTTGACAGGTGCTTTTTCGTAGATGTCAATTTTTTCTTGGTGCTGTAGAATGCCGAAAACAGTGCTCATAATGCTTTTGGTCATAGACCAACCTAGCATTCTAGAGTTTTTATTAAACTCTTTTCCATAGCGTTCTGCAATGATTTGGTTTTTATGAATTACAACAACAGCTCTCGTTTTTAAGTGATCGGCGAAACTATTTGAAATTGCCGTGTTTAATTTAGAATAGTCTACCGAGCTAAGAACCGTGTCCTTTTGCTCTGCATTACCAAAGGGGTATGGGGAAGAAGTATTCAGTTTTGCTCTCTTTGGGGTTTGAACAGGGAGTGAAGTGTCAAAGTCGTCATCAACCAATACACTTCCTACACCTTCTCTGTAGACTGCTTTTCTAGAAAGTAAACCAAACACAGAGGATGTTGCTGTTTTTGTAGTCTTATCAACCTTGTCTGTACCGAAGTTTATAGGAGAGAAGTTATTGTCTGTGCTGTCTGTAAATTGAGCAGAGCGTTTCGCTAGGAATACAGATGAGCTCATGCTTTTTGCTGAATATCCAGCAACAATATTTAGTTTAGGGTAGTTATAAACTACAATTATAATGATAATGGTTGCCAGCAATAAGAGGCTTCTTTTGAAGATTTTCATAGGAATGATAATTTTTTGACCCCAAATATAATAATTTAAGATTCATTTGTGTAAGTTTTGATATTGATGCACTATTTTTGTAATTCAAAGTGTTATCATATGTTTCCAGTAGATAAAATAAGAGCAGACTTCCCAATTCTAAATAGAGTAGTAAATGGGAAACCCTTGGTGTATTTTGACAATGCTGCAACATCGCAAACACCGCAAGTGGTAATAGATGCTATTGTTGATTATTACAGCAATTACAATGCAAATATTCACAGAGGGGTGCATACACTGAGTCAGGAAGCTACAGATTTATACGAGGCAGCTCGAGTTAAAGTTCAGCAACATTTTAATGCTGCACATGCCTATGAAATTATTATGACTTCAGGAACCACCGATAGCATCAATATGGTAGCTGCTGGTTTTTCTGAATTGTTAACTACGGGAGATGAAATTATCGTTTCTGCATTAGAACACCATTCTAATATTGTACCGTGGCAAATGTTGTGCGAAAAAACGGGTGCGGTGTTGAGAGTCATTCCAATGTTACAAAACGGAACCTTAGATATGATGGCTTTTGATGAGCTATTGTCTGATAAAACGAAATTGGTGTTTTGTAACCATGTTTCAAATGCGCTGGGAAGTATCAATCCAATTGAAGAGATTGTAAAGAAGGCTCATCAATTCGGTGCTGCTGTTTTAATTGATGGCGCACAGGCAACTCCGCACATAAAACCAGATGTTCAGGCATTAGATGTAGACTTTTATGTAACCTCTGCTCATAAAATATGTGGTCCAACAGGTGTGGGTGTTTTGTACGGGAAACAGATGTGGTTAGAAAAATTACCCCCCTACCAAGGAGGTGGAGAGATGATAGAAACGGTTACTTTTGAAAAAACAACCTATGCGGGATTGCCACATAAGTTTGAGGCTGGTACTCCAAATATTTGTGGAGGAATTGCTTTTGGTGCTGCTTTAGATTATATGAACAATATTGGTTTTGATGCAATTGCAGCTTATGAAGATGAGTTGCTGCAATATGGAACTGAAAAACTACAAGAAATAGAAGGGTTAACGATTTACGGCACTTCACAAAAAACAGCCGTGATTTCTTTCAATATAGAAGGGATTCACCCTTATGATATTGGTGCGATTTTAGATAAGTTAGGTGTTGCGGTTAGAACAGGACATCATTGTGCGCAACCTATTATGAATTTTTATGGGATTCCTGGCACTGTGCGAGCCTCCTTTGCGTTTTACAACACCAAAGAAGAAATTGATATTTTAGTTACTTCCGTAAAAAGAGCAGCGGCCATGCTGCGTTAGATTTTAACGAACTAAAAGAGGTAGTTCAATTTCAAAAATAAACGAAAGCTTAATGAGGCGTTGCAGGTCTAGCTTAGTAACCCCTTTTTCTATTTTGTAGTAGGCGTTTTGACTAACTCCTATGCGTTCTCCTAGCTCATACTGAGAGAGTCCTTTGGCAGTTCTTAAATGTTTGATGTAGATTAATATTTCCTTTTCTTTTTGTCGAATAAGATTAGCCTCGGTCATTTTATAAGGTTTTTATCGTTTTTTTCTAAGGAACTTGTGCGAAAGGTACGATGAAATTCACGTCTAAAAAATAGCTTTTTGAACTAACGGTTTTCGGTTATCTTAAAAAGGAGTTAAGAATCTTTTCTGTTTTTGAAATAAATGCAAATCTTTAACAAATTGTAAAAAGATATTTCGATAGTCTCTATCTATCGTATTACTTTTTTCAGCTAGTTGTATGTTTACGAGATATAGATTTTTTTTAGAGTTCTAAATAAAAGAATGCGGAATTCGGAAAGTATATACAGTGCATGGTGATTTCATCGAGATTAATTTAAATACTAATAAAAATGGATGTTAATTGGAGTATTGTACTAAAAGGTAGAAGAGGCGTCACCTATTAAAACGGTCTTGAGCAAGGGAGACATAATATATGTGGCTTGTGGAGCGAAAATTCATAGGATAGATGTCAAGCAAATACAAAAAACTAATCAATATCCTATAAATGATCTTAGCAAGTCATTTGGAATACATGATGAAGTCACTTTGATAACGTCTAAAGATTTTTTGGTAGTAGGTGTTTCATCAAAAGTGTTTTTTATTGCTCTTGATAGACAAAGGTTCTCGAATGAA
This sequence comes from Polaribacter sp., assembly GCA_042094215.1. Classification (GTDB taxonomy): domain Bacteria; phylum Bacteroidota; class Bacteroidia; order Flavobacteriales; family Flavobacteriaceae; genus Polaribacter. Next base: position 20,155 of record JBELDQ010000004.1, read on the forward strand.
GCAACAGAGATTAATTTAGATAATTCGAGAAAGAAGGTTTCTCTAGTTTACGACGACTATAGTTACTCTAAATGTATCTATGCAGGATGCTCCGGGTATATATATAGGATACCCATTGTAGAAAAAAAAGTAGATGCAATAAATAATCTTCCTTCTATGCGATACAAGGATATTAGCTTAGATATTATTTATGATACTATAAGCGAGGCTGGTGATGAACGTCACGTTGTTTTTCTTGCTGCTGGTACTAGAGGGTGTGTAAATTTCATTGACGTCAAAAATTATTTTGATGATGCTTCTAAAAATGATAAAAGATGGCTAGATGGGGGTAATTATAACTTAGTTTCTGTTGTAACTGGAGAAGAAGGTTTTGTGTTGGCGGTTTGCAATGGTGTTGCTCATAAATTGAGCTATAGGTCAGATCAACTTGGGGCTGTATCTGTAAGATATAAAAACCCTCCTATAAGTGAGGATGTTAATCTTGTACTTGAAAAAAATGAAGGAATATTGTGTGTCGCAGATTTTGGAACTATAGTAAAATTAAAAACTAATTGGAAGTTTGGGGATTCAATTTTAGTAAAAGATGTTCTAGATTTTAGACACAAAGACAATGTGCCAGCTTTGTATTGTAATGAATCTCTTAAATCTATCCTTGCATCATCTGTTATTGGTCTTCCTAACGAGGAGCTTTGTGTAGTTAATTCTTTTTTTTCGCATCGCAACTATAGTGATGTTTTGCCCTTTAGTTACGACATTTCCCAAAGAGAAATAAAAATGACTACAGATTCTGTTCATACAAATAGTGTTGTTTACGGAGGACTGATAGGTGGAACAAGTGCATTGGTCTCAATAAAAATGTCATCCAATTTACAATGGGAAATAGAACTCCCAAATCATGAAGAAAAACCTGTATATATGCTTCGTGAATCAGGTAAGATAATTCCTGATGAAAAACTCCATACATATGTTTGCTGTAATGGGCAAGTACACGATATACTTCTTGAAACCGGTGAAATTATTGCAACCAATACGCTTCAAGGTAAAACAGGAGAAGAAGTATCAATGAAGCATTTTAATGATACTGATGGATGTTTTCTAGTTGTAGGGAGTAATGGCTTTGTTTTTTTGATTGATTGTGATAGTTTTAGGAATTTTATAATGACAGTTGACTTAGGAGAAAATGAAAAAAAATGTAAGGGTAAACCAGTTTCCGTTGAGGTGGTTGGCATAGGAGGAGAAATAAAGATAATAGCTGGATGTAATGGTTATTTATTTAAGATTCATATCGATGGAAGCATAGAAGATATTAACGAACTTAGTGGGTTAGGATATAACAGGGTAAGTTTACTAGTGAATACACAAAATCAAAAACCTGGTTTATTCATAGGTAGTAATGGATTCATAGCAAAGATAAATCTCAATGATTTTGCAGCAAAAATTGAAAGAATTTCTTTACCTAGTTGCGGTTATAATGAAGTTTCACTTATATGTGATAATTCTTTTATTTATGCGGGATCTAATGGTTATGTTTATAAACTAGATAGAGAAAGCGGGGAGTTTCTCGAAAAAAACTCACTAAATGGAATGGGTTTTAACAGCGTTGAAATTGATAAGTATGCAAAAAGTCTAGTTTTAGTTATAGGTACTAATGGATACTTACTCATTATAGATGTTAACGAGTTTGATAAAATAAAAGAAAAAATATATTTAAATGATACATCGAAACTTGTTTCAGTGTCAGCTTCTTTTTTAGCGCCTTTTGAAAATTGTATTTTTGCTGGGACTGCTGGTAACGGTTACCTGTTTTC
>JBELDQ010000004.1:22062-28555 GCA_042094215.1 Polaribacter sp.
CGCCTTTTGAAAATTGTATTTTTGCTGGGACTGCTGGTAACGGTTACCTGTTTTCCCCTAATCAAGATTATATATTGAATTTACTATATACTGTGGAAATTGATAAAGATGCGTCTTCGATTACAAATGTCTTCGCTGGTGCTGGTGTTCCTAACGGTACAGGTGTGCTGCTTGCAGCAAAAGGGAAAGTGTCTTTTACAGGTTTAAATTCTTAATTGTCAAAGAAAATATATTTGTTTCAACTTATTTGTATGAGAAAATGTTGGGTCCAATTGCGATGCGTTTATATTGGGGTTTGCATGCAAAAAAAAACGAAGAAACTACAAATAAATAACACAAATAGATTGTGAAAAAAATACCACGATGTTACATTAGAAATGCATCCTATTCACGAATGAATATAGAAAATATTTCAGTTGAATTAAGATATCCTATACGAATTAGGTCATAATTTTATAAATACGGGGTTAGGTAACGGATATTTCGGACGAATTGATTTAGGAGTTGGTTATAATGTGATAAAAAATAAAGATTTAGGAATTGGCATATTGCTGAATTCATCAGTTTTAAGGCTGTCTGAAATTGATTTAACATTAATTACTTTTAGTCCAGAAATAAAAATAGAACCGCAATAGTCAAACAATTTACCCAAGAGTTGGGTTGATTTGGAATTTTGGAAAATGAAAATATTCAGTCCACAGTGCTGATGCAGTGGGCCGTATTTTTAGTAGTTTGCGAGTGTTTTTGCCTTCTCAAAAAGTGATGTAAATAAATAGGGAATTTCCTTGTAAGCTCGCACAATACTGCACTATGAAGCGCTATACTAGAATTGGAATAAAGGTATAGTGCCAATGTTAAACAAAGCAAAAGCATTGTAGATTACTACTTCGCAGCAGCATTTTTATGCTATCGACAGTATTTATGTTTTCATCTACCTCTACTTTGGAGGTTCTATTGTATGTGTCTTTTCGAAATGAGTTTTTTTAAATGATTGAGAAATCTCCAAATCGTAAAACTAAACTGTGATTGTAAATTTTGACCATGAGATTTCTGAATCATTCGTCTTTTTAGAATGTCATTTTAGAAGGAAATTCAAATTTTTCTTCATAAATACCTGAGCTATTTCCTTCCAAAATCTGCAGGAATTTCTCCCCAGGCTTTGGTTTCCCATTTTAGAATTGGGTTTTTAAACGAGTTTTCTTTCAGCCATTTTTCGGCACGTTTAATCAGGTCGAGTAGTTCTTTGTTGGAGGCGTCAAATGTGAGCTTGGTTCTGCATTGCTTTTTTTGTACCCATCCCATGGCAATTCTAGAGTCTGAATAAATAGGAAGTTGGTGCATCCTTTTATTTTTCAATAAGGCCAATCCGTGCACCAATGCTAAAAACTCTCCGATATTATTGGTGCCCTTCAAATAAGGTCCCTTGATAAATATTTGTTGTTTGTTGTGAGTTAGTACTCCTCTGTATTCCATTTTTCCTGGGTTACCGCTGCAAGCGGCATCTACAGAAATACTCTCCAATATAGGTTTCCCATATTGCTTTTTTTCTACGTCAGACAAGGTCTTCTTTTTAGTGTCAATACCTTTATAGTCATCATACTTTTTAGAGAAGGCGGTTTCAGCTTCGTTTTTATCTACGAAAGCTTTGTATTGTGCTCCTTGAAAACCGTCAATTTGTTTCTTACAGACATTCCAAGAAGAAAAAATGCCGGTTTCATGACCTTGCCAAACAACATAGTACTTTTTTTTCGCCATTTAAGCTGTTATTAATGATGCAATTACTCTAGGAAAGTGCTCTTGTTCTAATGTTTGAATTTTTTGTGCTATTGTTTCAGGGGTATCTTCGGGAGTTACGGTTGTTTTCGCTTGGTAAATAATTCCTCCTTCATCGTAGTGCTCATTAACATAATGAATGGTGATACCTGTTTCAGTTTCATTGTTTTCTTTAATCGCCTTGTGCACATGCATTCCATACATTCCTTTTCCTCCATACTTAGGGAGTAGTGCAGGATGGATATTGATGATGTTGTTTGGAAACGCTGCTATGATATTGGCAGGTATTTTCCATAAGAATCCAGCAAGAATTACAAGGTCGGCAGTGTCTTTTAGTTGCGAAACAATAGTGTCTGATGTAAAGAAATCGTCTCTAGAAAATAAGCTACACTCTACGTTGAGTCTTTTACAGCGGTCAAATACTTTCGCGTTTTTATTGTTACAGTATACTTTCGCTACTGTTGCGAGTTGTGTATTGTTAAAATACGTGATAATATTTTCGGCATTTGATCCAGATCCGGAAGCAAAAATGGCAATTCTTTTCATCTGTAAATTGGTTTCCAATACTACAAAAAAAAGCATTTATTTTAAGATTCATTAGGTGTTTCTGAAAAGATTAAAGATTTTTTTATAATTTAGATTAACAATTTTTCTATAAAAATTAGTATTAAATGATAAGATTCGTATTTTTGCCCCGATTTAAATTTTAAAACTTACAAAATTATGTCAGACATTGCATCAAGAGTAAAAGCTATTATCGTAGACAAATTAGGCGTTGACGATAACGAAGTAACAAATGAAGCTAGCTTTACTAACGATTTAGGAGCAGATTCTTTAGATACGGTAGAATTAATTATGGAATTCGAAAAAGAATTTGATATTCAAATTCCAGATGACCAAGCAGAGAACATAGGTACTGTTGGTCAGGCGGTTAGCTATATTGAAGAAGCAAAAAAGTAATTTTCATATGCAGATAAAACGAGTTGTAGTAACTGGACTTGGTGCATTAACACCAATTGGTAATAATATACAAGAATATTGGAGCGGTTTGATTAACGGAGTTAGTGGAGCTGCACCAATAACGTATTTTGATGCTACTAAGTTCAAAACTCGTTTTGCATGTGAATTGAAAAATTTTAATGCAACCGATTTTATTCATAGAAAAGAGGCCCGTAAAATGGACCGTTTTTCACAATATGCTCAGGTTGCATCAGATGAAGCTATCGCTGATTCTGGTTTGAATTCTACTGATCATGATCCTGATAGGATTGGTGTGATTTGGGGTTCAGGAATAGGAGGGTTGGAAACGTTTCAGCAAGAGGTGTTAAACTTTGCTGCCGGTGACGGATCTCCAAGATTTAACCCCTTCTTTATTCCTAAAATGATTGCAGATATTGCTCCAGGGCAAATCTCTATCAAACACGGTTTTAGAGGACCAAATTTTGCAACAGTTTCGGCTTGTGCATCTTCTTCTAATGCCATTATAGATGCATTGAACTACATTCGATTGGGACATGCAGATGCTATTGTTACCGGTGGTTCTGAGGCAGCAGTAACAATTGCTGGGATGGCTGGGTTTAATGCAATGCACGCTTTGTCTACAAGAAATGAGAATCCAGAGACAGCCTCTAGACCTTTTGATAAGGAAAGAGAGGGTTTTGTTTTAGGAGAAGGAGCAGGAGCGCTAGTTCTTGAAGAATATGAACATGCTGTTGCTCGTGGAGCAACTATTTATGCTGAGGTTATTGGAGGAGGAATGTCTTCTGATGCTCATCACATTACCGCTCCGCATCCAGAAGGGTTAGGTGCTAGAAATGTGATGCTAAATTGTTTAAGAGATGCTGGTATCAAGCCAGAAGATGTTGATGCTATCAATATGCACGGAACTTCTACTCCACTAGGAGATATTGCAGAGTCGAAAGCAATCGTTGAAGTATTCGGAGCACATGCATACAACATCAATATCAATTCTACAAAATCAATGACTGGTCATTTGTTAGGCGCTGCTGGTGCTATTGAAGCCATAGCTTCAATTTTAGCGATGAAACATGGAATGGTTCCGCCGACCATCAATCATTTTACAGATGATGATCAGATTGATCCTAAATTAAACTTCACGTTTAATAAAGCGCAAAAGAGAGATGTGAAAATTGCAATGAGTAACACTTTCGGGTTTGGAGGACACAATGCTTGTGTGGCTCTGAAAAAATTGGACTAATCCATATGAATTTTATTCGCAAAATAGTTAAGCTCAAAAAAAAACAAAATGAGGGCTTCTATAGTGATATAAAGAAACTACTGAGGTTCACTCCCAAGAAGCTTACCTATTATCAAAAAGCATTTACCCATCGCTCTTTAAAAAAGGTCGATGAAAAAGGAAATCCTATTAATTACGAACGTTTAGAGTTTTTAGGAGATGCTATGTTAGGTTCAATCATTGCTTCATATTTATATAAAAAAGTACCTAAAGGAACTGAGGGTTATTTGACTCAAATGCGCTCTAAAATTGTTAGTAGAGAGCATTTAAATGAGTTAGGTAAAGATTTAAATTTAATTCGGTTTGTTCAGAGTAATATTACTAAAGAACATATTGGAGATAATATTTACGGAAATATTTTTGAAGCGTTAATTGGTGCTATTTATTTAGATAGAGGCTACAATTATTGCAAAAAGTTTATCTATGAAAATGTAATTATTCCTTATGTAGATATTGCAAAACTTGAAGGTAAAATTACCAGTTACAAAGGACTAATAATAGAATGGTGTCAGAAACAAAAGAAGAGGTATCTATTTGATTCTTATGAAGATACTGGAAATGAAAATGTCAAGCACTTTAGTGTGAAAATAAGCATTGATGGAGTGGTTGTTGCAAAGGGTAGAGCTACCTCAAAAAAGAAAGCAGAAGAACAGGCATCTAAAAGAGTTTATTTTGCAATGCAAGATGAAATAACCAAATCATAACACCAATTACGATAACGTTTTCGTTTTTTTTATTCAATTTTAGAGAAACAAAATGTACTTTAGCAATCATCAGTATTGTTTAAGGAAAAGCAGTGCTCTCGTGCTTGAGTTTATTAAATATGTTCGAAGAAATATGCAAATACATTCATTAGAGCTAGACGATTTTTCAGATGATAATTATACGTTAATTGGTATTCATTCTACTCTAGAGGAGTATAAATTAGCCTATGTTCTAAATCAAAAACTAGGTACAGGCTTTGTAAAATCGGATAAGACATTGGATTTTAAAAACAAGAAAAACAATGCCTCTTTTCCAATTTACGAGTTTAAAAACACAGCTTACAATCATGATTGGTTTTTAATTTCGAACCAATTTACAAATGATGAGGAAGTTACTTCTACGGGATTATTTCAATCAAATGAAATAACTATGTATTTAATTCCTGAGAAGAAAAAGGTGGATTATTTTTTAAAACTCCTAGGAGATTTTGATCTTGAATATATTGTACGAACTGTAGATCAAATAAATAAAATGAATCAAGTAATTACATCATATACAATAGATCCAAACATTTTAAAATCTAAAGAATTTTTAATTTTTTAACCTTATGCCACTTAATAAAAAAACCAAAATACTTGCAACATTAGGTCCAGCTACAAATACCAAAGCTATTTTAGCAAATTTAGTAGACGCTGGAGTCAATGTTTTTAGAATTAATTTTTCTCATGCAGACTATGAAAACGTAACTGCAAGAATAAAAGATATTCGCGAAATTAATGATGAAAAAGGCACCAATGTAGCTGTTTTAGCAGATTTGCAAGGTCCCAAGTTACGTGTAGGTGTTATGCAAGAAGGAGTTGTTCTTTTAGATGGTGCTGTTTTTACATTTACAACAGTAGAATGTGAAGGGACTTCAGAGAGAGCTTTCATGACCTATCAGCGCTTCCCGAAAGATGTAAAAGTTGGTGAGAGGATTCTTGTAGATGATGGGAAATTAGAATTTGAAGTAACAGCCACCAATAAGAAAGATGAAGTAACAACAAGAGTTGTTGTTGGAGGTGTTTTGTCCTCTAAGAAAGGGGTGAATTTACCAAATACCGCAATTTCATTACCTGCGCTAACAGATAAAGACATGAAAGATGCTGTTTTTGCTTTGGAGCAAGAGGTAGATTGGATGGCGTTGTCATTTGTTCGAAATCCGGAAGATTTAAGAAAATTACACGATTTAATTAAACAAAAGTCTGCCTACAGAGTTCCGGTAATCGCTAAAATAGAAAAGCCTGAGGCTGTAGAGAATATTGATGCTTTAATTCCCTATTGTGATGGGTTAATGGTTGCACGTGGCGATTTAGGAGTCGAGATTCCTATGCAAGACGTACCGCTTATTCAGAAAAAATTAGTTCAGAGAGCAAAAATGGCTAGAATTCCTGTGATTATTGCTACTCAAATGATGGAAACAATGATTACCAATGCAGTTCCTACGAGAGCAGAGGTAAATGATGTTGCCAATTCTATTATGGATGGAGCTGACGCCGTAATGCTATCGGGTGAGACCTCGGTAGGGGCACATCCAGTGAAGGTTATTGAGAAGATGACAGAAATAATTAAGAGTGTAGAAGACTCTCCGCTTATTAAAGTACCTCAATCACCACCGCATATCAAAACAGATCGTTTTATTACAAAAGGAGTATGCCATCATGCTGCTCTCATGGCAAATGACATAAATGCAGCGGCAATTTCAACCTTGACAAATAGTGG
>JBELDQ010000004.1:28655-30794 GCA_042094215.1 Polaribacter sp.
AGAAATTGTGTTGTAAATGCATCAGGCGTGCTGTCATAACTAGCCCAATAGGATTGCTTTTCGTCAGTGTCCTGTATAAAAACGATACTGTTTGGCTTTTTTCTGTCTTCGTTGAAATTACTATTGTAGGTAGCGAAGCCGAAGAAAAAAAGTGTACTTAGTCCCGTAATATTTAAGAGTAGTTTTCTTGATGTATAGGCTGCAAAAATAGGTGTTAGTAGTCCGAAAATTAAAACGATGAAAAACGCACTGATAAATAGATTTTCTAACCCTAGACCTACGGGGAATATTTTTATTTGTGGGGAAAACATGTAAATGAGTGGGATTGCCAATAGTGTTGAAATGAAAATCTTTAGTGCTTTACGCATCGATGTTACAACAAAAATGGCCGCTGTGATTAGCGCAAAATATACAGGAATAATAAAATATGCAGCTCCTTTTAAATAGAGGTAGATGAGCACATTCATAACAATCCAAAAAATAAGGGGTGCTATAAGTAAGTCATTGCCATCATATTTTTTAAAATACGGTTTATAGATTTTAAAAAGTAACCAACTATTTAACAATGCGAATGCTGCTATGTATTCATACCCATTATAGGTAAACCCATGTAGGATGTCGTTATAATGTGGGTGTATTAACAAAATTCCTTTCCAGGCTAGCAGGGTTAGTCCGGAGCAAGAAATTAACGAAACTGTAAACGGAGTGAACCCTTTTAGCAATCCGTTAATAGTGATTTTGTTCAGTGCAATTCCAAAGAATAGTATTGCCATTAATAATAGTATTGATCCAATTAATAGAGGAAGTATCCACGAAAAAGGGAAGTGTAATAAAGAGGTAAACGGAAAATTTGTATATACGTAATCCTCTGTGCTCTCTAGATTTGATAGGTTTGCGTTAGAGAAGTAATCTAACATGCTCATTAAATAATCTGCTTGATGCACCAAGCTCGCTCGATCTAGTCTTTCGAATGAATCTTGTGCCGTATGATAATCAAAGTGATCTCCAATAAAAGCAAAGTTGAATCCATTGATCTTTCCATTTTCACGAAAAATAGTCAAATCAGTATCGTTTGGGAGCATTTTATAAATACTATACATTAAAGAGTTTGCCACAGGGTTATTGGGTTTGGCATTTGTAAATTCACTCAATAATTTACTATTCTTACTCGTTGTTTCCATGAGCATATAGCTAGGTCCACCGCTACCACGAGCTTCGAAATTCAATGCCAAACCTATGTTTTTTGCTAAGGGGTGTTTCTCAATAAACGCTTTTGCTCCGAGCAGACCTAGCTCTTCTGCATCTGTAATTACAATATGAATGTCATTTTTTGGTGTTTTATTTTTTGCTAGAAACGCACGTACGCCTTCAAGTATTGTAACCACTCCAGAGCCTGCATCACTTGCGCCTAAAGAAGAATGTGGGCTAGAGTCGTAATGTGTTAAAACTGCCAAGGCCTTGCCTTTCTCACGCCCTTTTATACTTGCTATGATATTAGCCGTATTTGTTCCTGCCCTCCATTTTGAATTGATTGTAACTTGTTGCTGGATCTCTGGCTCTAATCCTAATTTTTTTAGTTCGTTTACAATATAGTCTTGAACGTCTAAGTGGTTTGTAGAACCAGTGTAATGTGCTTTTTTAGAAATTTCTTTTAAATGAGTTAACGCATTTTCTATTGAAAATTCTTTTTGAGATGCTATTTCACCTTCTTTGTATGAAGGAGTCATATCGGAGAAACCCCAATACATTGTAGCAATAATGATAATAATTGAAATTAGGGGAGCGTATTTTTTCATTAAGTATGAGTGTGTTTAAATAGTATCATTCTCTTTTTATTAATAAGAAATAGTCGTTGCCTAAACTTAAATAGCCTTGGTTATATAGATAGAAGTAGATATTTCCAGTTTTCGTTTTGTAGATAGATGTAAAGAAATTAAAGTCAAACCCTTTGTCAAAAAGTTTTGTTCTTGTAACTTTTGTTTTTCCCGTTGTATTTAATTCAGAGAGTATTTTGTAGTTTTTACGCAATCTATTATTTGTATTTCGAATGAGGTTTTTACTTTCCTTGTTTACTTTATTGTTGTGACTATTTCTGCAATAATCGGTGCAGAATTTTTTATCAATTCTACCTTTAATGGG
>JBELDQ010000005.1:0-30207 GCA_042094215.1 Polaribacter sp.
TCGAGTAAATCACTTAACAAAGCTGCTTCTTCTTCATTCAAGTTGTTCATAAAGTTACTATTCGTATTGCTTGTTATTTCATCCAATAACTGAAGCCCTATTTTGGTAATATGAATATAGACAACTCTTCTATCGTGTTCGCATCTTGTCCTACCAATTAAATTTTTCTCACACAGTTTATCCATCAATCGAGTCGCATTTGGAGCGCGCTCTATCATTCTCTCTTTAATCAACTGCACTTTAATTGGCCCCTCTGCACCTCTCAAAATCCGTAAGATATTGTATTGTTGTGGAGAAATACCAAAAGGCTTAAAATGATCAACTTCTTTGCTGTGAAGCCAGTTTGCAGTGTACTTTATATTGATCAAGGCCTTGATCCTTTGATTGTTAAATTTTGAATGTATATCCTTACCTATATCTCCCATATATCGATTTGTTTTTTGGATTTTAAATGAGTATTTATCGTTTTAAAGAGCTTCTTTGAATTCTTTAATTGCCTTGTGCAGTGCTTCTTTCAAAGTTACATTGATCAACGCTCCTTCTTTAAAGTTGTCATAAAAGTTAGGTAGAGAGAATGTAGTAATTACCTCAGCTCCTAAATGAGGGAATGTGCCAGCAGCTGCTTCTAGCACAGTTGCGCCTCCTCTCCCGCCTGGTGATGTTGCTAGCAACAAGACAGGCTTGTCTTTAAATACTTTACGATCAATTCTAGATACCCAATCAAAGATATTTTTAAAAACGGCTGCATAAGAACCATTATGCTCTGCTAAAGAAACAACGAATCCGTCATAATTACGAAGTAAATCATCAAATGCAACAGCAACTTCTGGAAAACCATGCTGCTCCTCTTCTAAACTAAAAATGGGCAATGGATACTCATTTAAATCTGCCACATCATAAGTAATATCCTGGGTATGAGATGCTGCATAGATTGCCAATTGTTTGTTGATTGATGTTCTACTGTTGCTTCCTGCAAAGGCTAAAATATGTTTCATTTAATTTAGTTTTTTAGGTAGAATTGATTCCAGATTCGATGCTGAAATAAATAGCTGTATTGTTTATAAATATGTCGTATTTAAGAGTGTTTCAATATGAATGTATAGGCATCACAACCTCATACATAGCTCGGCGAACGTAGGTCAAAGATACAATAAAATATTTTATTACCCTAGGAATATACTTCCGTTGATTATTATTTATTTTGTGAAGTTCATTTTTGTACCTTAGCTCGCGTAAATAATTTCAATATACATGGATATCAACTTCAATAAAAACGAAGATCACAATAGGCTTTTAGCGTCTGCATTAAAAAAAAAGCTACTCAAAGTGCAGCTTGGTGGCGGAAAAGTTAGAATCGAGAAGCACAAATCAAAAGGAAAATTAACAGCACGGGAACGTATTGCATATTTACTAGACGATGACACAAAGAGCATAGAAATTGCTGCTTTTGCTGGTGAGGAAATGTATCAAGAGCATGGCGGATGTCCTTCTGGAGGCGTGGTGGTTAAGATGGGCTATGTGCAAGGAAAGCAATGTATTGTCGTTGCAAATGACGCCACTGTAAAAGCGGGTGCTTGGTTCCCTATTACTGGTAAAAAGAATTTACGTGCTCAAGAAATTGCCATAGAAAACAAACTACCCATCATCTATTTAGTTGATTCTGCTGGTGTCTACTTGCCTATGCAAGATGAAATTTTTCCTGACAAAGAGCACTTTGGTAGAATATTCAGAAATAATGCCATTATGAGTAGTATGGGAATTACACAAATTTCTGCCATTATGGGAAGCTGTGTTGCAGGAGGTGCTTACTTACCAATCATGAGCGACGAAGCAATTATTGTAGACAAAACAGCAAGTATTTTCCTTGCGGGAAGTTATTTAGTGAAAGCTGCAATTGGCGAATCTATAGATAATGAAACCTTAGGAGGGGCCACAACACATTGCGAAATTTCTGGTGTTACAGACTATAAGGCTAAAGATGACCAAGCGGCTTTAGATAAAATTAAAAGCATCATTGGCAAAATAGGAGACGCTGAAAAAGCTGGATTTAACAGAATAGAAGCGTCTTCTCCAAGTAAGGATGAACATGAAATTTTTGGAATTTTGCCAAAAGCACGAAATGAGCAATACAACATGCTCGAAATTATTGAACGTTTGGTTGATAACTCTGAATTTGAACAGTACAAAGAAGGTTATGGAAAAACAATTTTAACAGGCTATGCAAGAATCGATGGCTGGGCCGTTGGTATTGTTGCCAATCAGCGAAAATTAGTCAAGACTAAAAAAGGAGAAATGCAATTTGGTGGCGTCATCTATAACGACTCTGCTGATAAAGCGACACGTTTTATTGCCAACTGTAACCAAAAGAAAATTCCATTGGTATTTTTACACGATGTTACGGGCTTCATGGTAGGTAGCAAATCAGAACATGGCGGAATTATAAAAGACGGTGCAAAGATGGTGAACGCAGTGAGTAATTCGGTTGTTCCAAAATTTAGTATTGTTATTGGAAACTCGTACGGAGCAGGAAACTACGCCATGTGCGGTAAAGCCTACGACCCAAGGCTGATTGCCGCTTGGCCTAGTGCAGAATTAGCTGTGATGAGTGGAAACTCTGCTGCAAAAGTATTGCTTCAAATTGAAACAGCTTCTTTAAAGAAGAAAGGAGAAGAGATTACTCCAGAAAAGGAAGCTGCCTTGTTTGACAAAATCAAATCAAAATATGATAAACAGATTTCTCCGTATTATGCAGCCGCTAGAATTTGGACAGATGGAGTGATCAATCCTTTAGATACCCGAACTTGGATTTCTATGGGAATTGAAGCCGCAAATCATGCGCCAATAGAAAAGCAATTTAATTTGGGAGTTATACAAGTTTAGTTTTAATTTGTAGTTAGAAAAAATAAATAAAAATAGTACTTAGAAATGGGAAGAGCATTCGAATTTAGGAAAGCAAGAAAGATGAAGCGTTGGTCTGCAATGGCGAAAACATTTACCAGAATTGGTAAAGACATTGTCATGGCAGTGAAAGAAGGAGGCCCAAATCCAGATACAAATTCTCGATTAAGAGCAGTTATGCAAAATGCAAAAGCTGCAAACATGCCCAAAGACAATGTAGAACGTGCTATTAAAAAAGCAACTGATAAAGATACGGCAAACTACAAAGAAGTATTGTTCGAGGGTTATGCTCCTCATGGAATTGCTATGGTTGTAGAAACTGCCACAGACAATAACAATCGAACAGTGGCGAATGTAAGAGCTTCATTTAATAAATGCGATGGAAACTTTGGTACTTCGGGATCCGTTATATTTATGTTTGATCACACCTGTAACTTTACTGTGAAAAAAGAAGACATCTCTATTGAGATGGAAGAACTCGAATTAGAATTGATTGATTTTGAAGTAGAAGAAATTTTCATTGATGATGAAGGGGTGATCATTTATGCACCTTTTGAACAATTTGGAGCAATTCAATCTTACTTTGAAGAAAATAATATTGAAATTCTGTCTTCTGGCTTTGAAAGAATACCAACTACTACCAAAAAGCTATCTGAAGAACAGCAAGCAGATGTTGAAAAATTATTGGAACGATTGGAGGAAGACGATGATGTGCAAAATGTATATCACTCTATGGAAATGTAGCTCAAACATCTTTAAAAGATCTCATGACTTATAGGGAAGTCTTTAAAAAGAATACTTATCAAACCAAATCCAATGTTGCAGAACGTTGGATTTTTTTTGTTTTCGTTTCAACGAATTTCTCCACAAAATAAATATGTTTTGGAAGTTCATACTTCGACAAGCCCAAGACATTCCTCAAATTGATCTCTGATGGCTCCCCTTCAACAAGAAGTACTAATTTTTCTCCTAACAACTGATCTGGAATCCCTGCTACAAAAAAACGTTGCGCAATCAGTACTGCCAATTTCTTTTCTACTTCCTCAGGATGGATTTTAACACCTCCTGAATTAATCACATGGTCAATGCGTCCTAACCACGTAAATGCTGTATCCGAAATGACTGAAACAACATCATTTGTAATGACACTTTTTTCAGATACTTTGGGAGCGTGTATCACCAAACATCCTCTGCTATCTTGGGAAATAGTCACATATGGGAGGGTTTGGTAAAAGGACCTATCTTGAGTAGGACCTATAGCTATTGACTTCTCGTTACCAAGCAAGTCCTTAGCAACTTCTTTTTCAAACGATACTTTATGGTTTAATTTTTTTACTGCAATATGAGTAATGGTTTCTGTCATACCAAACGTTGCAAAAACCTTAGTGGAGATTTGCTGTAATTCTTTTTCTAGTTCAATATTCACTGCGCCACCGCCCACGAGAAGTGTTTTTACTTTGTGTATCTCTGTCAGTGAGTTTTGTAGTTGCATAGGTACCATTGCAGAGAAATCATAGACTTTATCTAAACCTGCTAGTGGATTAGATACTGGAGAAATACAATCAATATGCCATCCCAATACGAATGCCCGAACCAACATCATTTTACCCGCAATATATTCTGTAGGCATGCATAATAAAGCAGTTGTCTTTTCTAATGCATCAAAAAACTGTCCCGTTGCCAAAGCGGAGTTGATCATAAACTCTTTTTTTAAACAAATCTTCTTAGGTGCACCTGTCGAACCAGAAGTTCTTACCTCAACAACATCTTCTTTAGAAAACCAGTCTTGCAAAAACTGCTTTGTATGTATTGACAATGACGTTGAATACAGGAGTAATTCATCGACAGATGAGAATGATTTTCCGTTGAGTTTAAAATCAATATGCATTTGATTATTCTTCATTACTGACTGGAATTTCTACTCTACCAAACAATTTATTTTTCCAATTGCTCCATCCATATACTCTCGAAAAAATAACTAAAAGTATTGGAAAAATAATACACACTGGAATAAAGACATCAAAGCCCAATGCCGGGTCGGAGACATCTTTAAATACAGAATGAGTCTGAAATGCTGTCCAATCTGCAGTCACCAACAATGCTGTAATCAGGTTGTTTGCTGCATGAAACCCCAGGGCCAATTCCAAGCCTTCATCCATCAATGTTAGAATGCCTAAAAAGAAACCTGTACCAATATAATAGACCATAATTAAATTACCCAGCTTGGCAACTTCAGGATTTCCCAAATGCAGAAGTCCAAATAGTGTAGAGGTCAGAAAAAGCGGTATCCACTTACTTTTAAAGACAATTCCTAGACCCTGCATCAAATATCCTCTAAAAAAATACTCTTCAAAACTTGTTTGAATTGGTACTAAAACAATCGCAATTACTGCTAAAGTTAAAAAAGGAACTACCTCAAAATTCCATTGATAATTTTCAGGAGACATGACGTAATCCAAACCAAGCAAACCAATGGTTACAAACGTCCACAATCCAAATGAAAAGAAAACTCGGTTCCAGTCTACTTTTTTTCTACTTGTCGTAAGTGCTGTTATACGCTGCTGATGTACGTATTTTACCCATAAAAACAGCATCGCTAAACCAATTGCAAAGGGAAGTAGACTTTCTATTAAAAATCTATTTTTACCTTTGGTTGCTATTTCTTGTTGAATGATGTATTCCACATCTAAATCTAAAACAGCAATTGCAAGGAAATTAAGTCCCATTAATCCAAAGAACATGATTGGAATGATCAAATATTTCCATACACCCAATGTTCCTGTATATCCCTGCTGTATATAATTCATACTACTTTAAATTAAAGTTCCATTTTTTATTAGTACCATAGCGCAAATTACCTTTGTAAATCTCTAAGGGCGCTTGAAAATTGTTCGTATACAACCCACCTGTCCCGAGGCCCTGCGGTAATGTATTGTCTAAAGTATATGTCCATTGTGAAATAGCATTTAGACCAACATTACTCTCTAAAGCAGAAGTAATCCACCAAGCAACATTGTGCTTTTCCGCTAACTGTATCCATTCATTTCCTCCTTTAAAACCTCCAATCAGACTGGGCTTTAAAATGATATATTGCGGCTGAATGGTTTCTATAACTTCTTCTTTCTTTCTTGACGAAAAGACACCTATCAACTCTTCATCTAAAGCTATTGGCAATGGCGAATTTTCACAGAGATATGCCATTTCTTGCAATTGACCTTGTTTTATGGGTTGCTCTATAGAATGAATCTCCAACTCAGATAAGCGTTGCAACTTGTCTAAAGCTTCACTAGGATCAAAAGCTCCGTTGGCATCTACTCTCAATTCAATTTCATTTGAAGAAAATTCTTTCCGAATAGCAGTTAACAATGCTAGTTCGGTTTCAAAATCTATGGCACCAATTTTCATTTTAATACAACTATAACCTGCTGCCAATTTTTCTTTAATTTGCGAGTGCATGAAGGATTTATCTCCCATCCAAACTAAACCATTTATTGCTATTTGATCATTTCCCTGGGTAAATTTGGAAGGAAACAACTCAAACATACTCTGACTGTTTATGGATAAAAAAGCTTGTTCAAGACCAAACTGTATACTTGGAAATTGTACTGTTTTCTTTAATAATTTTTCTAGACCAATGGTTATATTATTGCACACCCACTTAAGCTTTTCTTCATAGTCTGGTCTGTCGTCAATACTCAATGATCTTAAAATCCCACACTCTCCAACACCTTTTCTATCCCCTTCAGTTAGCATGATAAACCAAGTTTCCTTTGTTTTCAAAATACCTCGAGAAGTTCCACTAGGAGTTTTAAAATTTAGCATGTACTTGTGATAGGTTGCCTTCATTAAACGCTACTAATTTTCTATGTATGCCTTAAAATTATTCATCTGCTCCTGATCCATATCCCGAAAGAAACCCTTTACATATGGAAACATGCAATTAATGATATAGGACTCACTTTTACATGAAACATCTTTTACCATATAAGTTATGCCGTTTTTCTCATTAAAAGTATAGTCATCTGTTTTGAGGACATTCTTAGAATCAAAATAAAATGTTAGTTTTTGATTTGGAATATAGGCTAATACTTTTTTTGTAATGGTTCCATCTTGCTCGTTCGTTCGAACTACTATTTCATATTCACTTCCAACCATGCCTGGCTTTACAACAATCGAAGCAATAGATTGTATTTCTGGCAACCAATTTTTCATTGCTTTTTCATCACTAAAAACAGTAAAAACTTCTGATACCGGTTTCTCGATTTCCACACGAACCTGGTAGGTTGTTTCTTTCACAAGTAAACCTGTTGAAAAAAATAAGATGACTAACACAGTAACAAGTCCAAAGATAATTTTGATAGCTTTCATTCTACTAAGAGGGATTTATTTTTTTATTTTTTTTCGAATAAGAAAAGTGAGTACTATTGCAATCATAATGAACGGCCAAAAAGAAATTACGCTAACGAGAAATGCTTTTACCTTTGTAAAACCTTCTTTAAATGCCTCTTGAATGGTAACAGCAAAACCTATTTCAGTACCCTTTACTTTTTTATAAAACGTAATATTTAATGTAGAAAATGCTACTTGACTCTGCAAATATTGCAACTTTCCTTGTGAAGCCTCGATAGCACCTCTCACTTTCGACAATTCTCTTTCAACGTCTAAAATTTCTCGAACTGTTTTTGCTTTTTTCAGAACTGTAAGATAGGTTCGTTCAAGAGCCTGTTTTGTTTTTAAACGTGATTGGGTATCTAAAAACTGCTCAGTTACGTCGGAAACTTGAACATTTTTAGTATCAAAGGTTTTTACCCCTTTTGAAATAGCACCAAGAAACACGTCAAAGTTTTTCGCTGGAACTCTAACCGATAGGTTGGTACTAATTCGATCGTAAGATGTATACTGATTGTCTCGCACCATATAACCTTCATATTTCTTAAGTGCAACTAATGCTGTATTTCTAGTAGCTGACAAATCTTTAGTCTCAAAAGAAATACTACCTGTTTTGATTAGTTTTCTCTCGATATTCGAGTTTTGATCCTGCAGTGCATGTTCTCTTTCAGCTTTTTTACTTACTGACACTGTTTTTTGAGTTTTTGCTCTGCTATATTGTACTGAGGTATCCGCATTAAAAGTAGCTGATTCATCATCTTTACAAGCAACAATGCACAGCAGGATACTTAAAAATAAGCCTATTTTTTTCATTTTGATTTGTTTAATGGGTTATACAACCTGTCCTATTCCAAAAAGAATGCCAAATAAAAAGGTACTCAAAGCCACCTTCTTTAATTCTCCATCAAGAGCAGCAGCATTTTTGTTTCTAACAACAACTGCAACATGCTTTAAAATAGGAAGATACGCTATTATAAATAAAAACTGCAGCGGACTTTTAAATTTTAACACCACATATAACAATGCACACAAAAAAGAGGTTCCTAGTAACATATAATGATAATACTTTGCTCGATTGCTTCCCATTTTTACAACCAAGGTATTTTTACCCACTCTTTGATCGTTTTCGCGATCTCTCATATTGTTCAAGTTTAATACCGCAGAACTCAAGAACCCAATAGAACATGCAGGCAAAAAGATAGGAAAACTAAGTTGTTTTGTAAATAAAAAATAAGAACCTGCAACACTTAGCAAACCAAAGAACACGAACACAAAAAGATCTCCTAAACCACTATACCCATAAGCACTCGTACCCACTGTATATTTTATTGCAGCGATTATTGAAACGATTCCCAATCCAAAAAACAATATGGAATACCCAAAATATTGTTTTCCAAATGACACATAAATCAGCGCGAGCGCAAGCATTAAAGCAACAACGGAAGTACTAACCACCGCATACTTCATTTCTTTGGGTGTAATTGCGCCAGAAGCTACCAGCCTCTTTTCTCCGGTTCTATGGTCATCAGTTCCTTTTATTCCGTCTCCATAATCATTGGCAAAGTTAGACAATACTTGAAAACTAATTGTTGTTAGAATGGCCAACCAAAAGATTAAAGAGGTATAAATAGGTCTAGCACCACTGAAAAAGGAAGTAGCCGAAACCAACTCTGTAAAGAGCAACGATTGTGCGTGATGCCCAAGAAAACTCCCCACAATGATTCCAGAAATAGACAGTGGTAATGTGCGCAAACGTGCAGCTTGTATGTATTTTTTTATATCCATGATTCTTTATTACTCTCTACTTTAAATAAAATATAATTGTACAAGGCCAAGGCTCTTTTCTTTTCGATACATGGGATTCTAATTTTCCCAGATGCCGTTTGCAACACTAAATTGACAACATTTCTTCTCTTTTGAAATATGGTTTGCTTCATTTTTATGTTCTGTACTTTAAATAAGGGCAAATAAGTAATATGCGTCTCGATTCGTCCATTTCCAACAACCAATAACTCTTGGTCAAACTGATAAAAAGCTTTACGATACTTCAAATGAACTAACACGATTAAAACAGGAATTAAAATACTATTTACAACAAGCCAAATAAAGTCTTGCAGCATAAAAATTACTATACCATTAATCAAAACTAGCGCCAATATACTTCTCATATACATCCTAAAAAGATAATAGGTATCTGAAGAAAACTGTATTTGGCTATCAATACTCTTATTGGGATGCAACACACTTTTAATAGTTCTAACATGATCAGGTAAACAGCCAATAATTCTAATTAATTTCTGTTGTCTCTTTTTTACTTTTCCGCTAGCAGCTTGTTTAAACGTAATAAAAGAAATACCTAGTTTTCTTTTGATAGGATTTGTAGAGATGGTGACACTTTGCACCTTACCTCTATTCAGTATGATTGATTTTTTCGTTAACAAACCTTGTGTAATTTCAAAAGCACTATCCTTTATAAAAAGCGTTAAATTGAAATGAAACAATACCATACGAACAACAGAACTCAGCATACCGATAAGGATAAGAATAAGCAGAAGAATAGCAAATACCGCAATACTATTAAGGATATCTTTTGAGTCTATATCTATCTGATTTAGGACCACTTCATCGTATGCAACATTCTCAAACACCTCATTTACCTGCTGGAGCAACCCAAAAACAAGCGCAATAAAAATAAATAAATTTTGTAAATGATTTTCGGTGAGACTCACTTTGAGCAATTCGAGAAATCCAATTTTTAATAGAGGCTTTGCTTCTTTCGGTGTATCTATAAAATTTTCTTTTTTTGTGGTAGTCAATGCTACTTTTAACGCTTCTGCATTCTCAAGTGTTAATGCCTTTATAGAGATTTCAGTACTCTGAGAACCCGCTGTTTCTATACTGACTTCATATACATTGATTAGCTGCTGAATGACATTTTGCTTAAAATTAATATTTTGAATTCTATCAAAAGATATGGAGGTATTCTTCTTCCGTAAAACTCCTTCTTTTAAAATAAAGTGCTGCGCTTCTACTTTAAACAGAAAGTTCGAATAAATAAGAAATGCTCTAATTAAAAAAAACAGAAACAAAAGAAATAGCCCTGTATAGATCCATGTCGTCGCTATGTCAGGTAAATTCGAAAATTGCTGAATACAAATAATTCCAAATAACCAGGTCGCCTTAAAGGTTTTGAATAACAACTGTATGTAAATCACAAAAATACCTTTTCGTGATTGTTTGGAAAATTCGTCAAATAAAGAAGGATTACCCATTAATTTGGTGATTGATAAATTCTTTGATCTCTAAAGCCTCCATCTTTGTCAAGCCTCTAACTACTAGATCAGTACTACTATCTCCTGCGGTAAAAACATCTAAAGCTGCTAATTTGAATAATCGAGCAAGTGGAGATTCGTTAATTTCTACATGTTGAATTCTAGAAAAAGGGACCGTGGTTACTGTTTTCATCAAAACACCACTTTTATAGGTAATGTCTTTTTCTCTAATAGCATATTTCTTTTTGAAGAACCCAACAAAATACCAAGTTAAGACAACAGTATACGCAAGAATTAAAGCAACATAGCTATGTGTTTTGTAGTGAAATGCAGCGACTTTTGGAACATAAAAATCAAGCAAAAATAACGTCAAAAAAGACACCAAGAAAATTATTGAGATACTCAACATGAGCACTTTTAGATAGTTCTTATGAATCCCTTTAAAGTGTACTTTTGAAATATCTGGAAGTTTTAAAATCTCAATATTAGAAAACTCCATACAATTTATTTAAGCGCTTCTTGAATAGAAATTGATTGCTTACCACGCACTGCTTGCACAAATGCATCTGGGAACTGTCTTAGACTTTTTCTTCTATATACTCTTGCTTCTTTGTACGACTCGAAGGCACCTAATCTGTATTTGAAAAGTCCGTCTTCTTTAAAAACTTGAACCCCATCTAAAGCAGCAAACTGACTGCTCGCTTTTTTATTTGCACCAACTTGTACAGTAAAGGCCAAGACAGGTTTAGGCTCTTTCACAGTTACCACGGGAATTTCAACTTCTGCAGGCTTCTCTTCTTGTATAACTTTAGAACTTGGGTCTTTAGATCCACAAGAGAAAAAACAACTACTAAAAACGAGTAAATACAAGATTTTTTTCATGATACATTATTTTTATAATTCGTTTGCTTGTGCAATTAATTCAGCAATATCTAACACCTCTACTTCAGCTTCTTTTTCTTTAAATTTCACACCATCTGTCATCATTGTATTGCAATAAGGACAACCTGTTGCAATAATTTGCGGCTTTGTTTTTAAAGCATCTTCTGTTCTGAGTATGTTGATATCTTTAGTTCCTTTTTCTGGTTCTTTAAACATTTGTGCTCCACCAGCCCCGCAGCACAATGCATTGGATTTATTGCGCTTCATTTCTGTTAAGTTTACACCTAGTCGTTTGATAATATCTCTTGGAGACTCATATTCATCATTGGCTCTTCCCAAGTAACAAGGATCATGAAACGTTACTTTTTTGTTCTTTAGAACAGTATCATTGACAGAAAGTCTTCCGTCAGCGATTAACTTCTTTATATATTGTGTATGGTGAAAAACCTCATACTTCCCTCCTAAGCTAGGGTATTCATTTTTTAAGGTATTGAAAGAATGGGGATCACAAGTAACAATTGTTTTTACCTCATAAGCATTCAATATTTCTATATTAGTCACTGCTTGCATTTGAAATAAAAATTCATTTCCTGATCTTTTGGCTGCATCACCAGTAGAACTCTCCTCTGTTCCTAAAACGGCAAAGTCTACCTTCGCCTGGTGTAGTATTTTCACAAAAGCTCGGGTTATCTTCTTTGCTCTATCATCAAAACTTCCAGCAGCTCCAACCCAAAACAACACTTCTGGTTGTTTGCCTTGAGCCATCATTTCTGCCATCGTAGGTACCTGCATAATTCTATATTATTTAATTTATCTACTATTTTTTTTAAGCTTTTCTACAAACTCAATCAAGTATCTAGAAACTATTCTTCGTCTTTCCAGTTCAAACGGTCCATTTGATTATACTGCCAAGGCGCTCCATTATTTTCAATGTTTGTCATCATCATATTCAATTCTTGAGGAGCAGCACTCTCTTCCATGACCAAATATCTACGCATATCCATGATTATCGACAAAGGATCAATATTTATAGGACATTCTTGCACACAAGCATTGCAACTCGTACAAGCCCATAACTCCTCTGGGGTAATATAATCGTTTAACAATTGTTTACCATCTTCTTTAAACACACCGCCATTGGCATCAATATTAGCACCAACTTCCTCCATTCTGTCACGTGTTTTCATCATGATCGCTCGTGGAGAGAGTTCTTTTCCGGTTAAGTTCGCTGGACAAGATGAAGTACAACGACCGCACTCTGTACAGGTATATGCATTCATTAATTGCACCCAATTTAAATCTGCCACATCACTCGCTCCAAATTTCTCAGGAACTTCTTCTTCTGCTCCTTCCTCAGGCATGGCATAAGGATCTGCATTCGGATCCATCATAAGCTGCACCTCTTTTGTTACTGCCTCTACATTATCTAACTGCCCCTTGGGCTGCAACTTTGCATAGAATGTATTTGGAAAGGCTAATAAAATATGTAAGTGTTTTGAGTAGTATAAGTAATTTAGAAATATCAAAATCCCAACAATGTGAATCCACCAAGAGGCTTGCTCAATTACATGAACTACCTCAGCGGTAAAACCACCAAACAAGGGCGCGACAAATTGACTGATTGGATTTCCTATACCTGCTTCTTGAAAGGGAATATCTGTTGCATTCATCACAATGAATAGACTCATCAGCACCATTTCAAAGTATAAGATTATATTTCCGTCATTCTTTGGCCATCCGGTCATTTCTTTGCTCAAAAAACGTTGAATTCTGATCACATTTCTTCGAATCCAGAAAACAACCACAGCAACAAAAACAATAGCGGCAAGAATTTCAAAAGTACCGATTAAAAAACCATAAAAGGCAGCACCTAAAACAGGCTGAAAAACACGATGTGTTCCAAACAAACCATCAATAATAATTTCTAATACTTCGATATTGATAATGACAAAACCTATATACACTGTTAGATGAAGAATACCTGAAACTGGCCTGCGAACCATTTTGTACTGACCTAAAGCAATCTTTGCCATATTCTTCCAACGAGCGGCCTTATTGTCCGATCTATCAACTGATTTTCCTAACTTGATATTTCGCATTAATTTGCGAACATTCCTTACAAAAAAACCTATCCCTACAAAAAGTATGATTGCAAAAATGATGTTTGGTATGTACTGCATATGAATTTATCTATGATTTTATCTAATTCTCTATCTGTCTAATCTCAGCGGTTTTCCATTTATTTTTATTACAAAAAAACTAACACTCTGTGTATCAAAACCTCATATATTCAGTGCGCTATTTACTCAAATAAAACGTGTTTAATATGGTGTTTTTTCATCAAGGAAGCTCTAAAGAAAAAGCTGAAAATGGATGGTAAATATACGACATTTTCTTCAACAGCTCACCTAAAAGACCTTCTGCAAAGAGCAGTATATACTAATTCTAAATTAGCGAATTCTATCTCAGTGATAACTAGGCAAACCGCAATACTATTTAATTGGTATTGGTTTGATTCTTGCTACTCTTATCTGCATCAAAAGGAATAGCTCTCTTGCCAAATAGGGAAAAATGCACGAAACGCTTAGGATTTAACTTCATCTCTCGAATTAACTCTTCCATTTCTTTAGACATTCTCGCAAGGTTATTGTACATTGTCTCATCTTTAACAAACTTCCCAAATGAACCTTCTCCATTCTCAATCCCCACAAGTAATTTGTTTACGTAATCTAGTGAAAGTTGCGCTTTCTTAATAGTCATTCCAATATTTGAATTCACCAAAGTGTCAGACAACTTCATAAAATTCTCAGTAATTACTCTTGTATTTTCAAAGGTATTTTGAATGCCTATTTTACTAGAGTCTAACAATTGATTAACAGAACCCAATGTCTCTCTAACATCTCCAATGGTGAACTCTAACCCCATAATACTCCTATTCAAACTCTTACGAGAATCAATAGTCAAGGTTTGATTCAGCCCAAGGAGTAACGAATCTGCACTTACAATAACGCTCTCTAGCTTTGCTTGTAATGGGTTTAACTTTTCTCCAACCGCAGAAAAGATATCAGACTCAACTTCTCCTTTTAAATAATCGTTTGAAACTGCTAATTCTCCTTCATAAGACGGTATAATTGCCAAAGATTGACCTCCCATTAAACTTGCACTGTATATTTTAGCGATACTATTTTTAGAAAACTCAAAATAATTCTCTATGCGCAGCTCAACAACCAACTTACCTCTTTTCAGAGGATCTTTATTAAATTCAATATCAACAACATTTCCTACCTGAAGGCCATTGATTGTAACAGGACTCGACTTTTTTAGCCCTTGAATATTTTTATATTCGACATAGAATGTACGATGGTTTTTAGCAAAAATATTTTGTCCTTTTAAAAAGTTAAACCCCCAAACGAATAATGCAACTACTAAAAATGCGACAATCCCTGTTTTTAATTCTCTAGACATACTTCTAATTTAGATAACAATATTACTAATAATTTTTGAAGATACTTGGAGAATCATCTTGTTTTTAGAGCTTGTTTTACCGGAATTTTCTTTCCATTTTTAAACGCTGCTATAAACGCAGTACGATATCCTTTATCTTTCACTTCTCTTAGCAAGGACTTTATTTTTTCATAATTCGAGGTTTTACCATAATAATACTTGTAGAAGCGCTGAATCTTTACACGCTGTACATTGGCTAATCCTTTAAAGTTATAAGTCTTCGTAGGTATTTTGCGTCTCCCTGAAGTAATTTGAATCTTAAAATATACCTCATCCTTTATTAATTTTGATGTCGTTTCAGGTAAAGAAGTCGTTACAATTTCTTGAGAAACAATATCAATTCTATTTATTTTTAACTGATTGACATAGGCTATGATCGATTTTGACACACTCTGAGCAAGCTCTAATTGCCCTTTTTTCGAATTCAAATACCGCCCTTCGTTTTTGTTAGTTAAGAAACCTAACTCAACTAGAACACTTGGCATAACAGTCTCTCTAAGCACCTGAAAATTATCCATCTTCACCTTTCTATTGCGGCGTTTTAATTTTTGAACCAATCCTTTCTGAATCAAACTTGCCAACAATAAACTTTGATCCAAATTTTCTTCTTGTAATAAAGACAGTCCTATTACAGACTCAGGAGAGTTGGGATTATAGTTGTAATTCTTTTGATAATCTTTTTCCAACTCAATAACGCTATTCTCTCTTTTTGCAATCTCTAAATTTTTTTTATTGCCTCTAGCTCCCAAAACGAATGTTCCCGCTCCATAGGCTTGCGAATCATGCGAGTCACAATGCACGGAAACAAATAAATCTGCTTTCACATTATTGGCAATTTGACCACGCTTCCAAAGCTCTACAAAAACATCATTTTCTCTTGTGTAAACAACCTTAATTCCCTTTTGTTTTTTTAATAGTTCACCAATTTTGAGTGTTACTTTTAAAGCAATCTTTTTTTCTTGAAAACCACTTCCTAGGTTCCCGGGATCAGCTCCACCATGCCCTGCATCCAATACAACAGTATACGTTTTCTCTTGTGCACTCAATGTATTATTCCCTAGAATGAGAAAAAGACAACAAAGAAAAAAACACAAAAGATTCGTTGTTCTATTAAATTTAATTTGTTCTCGTAATGGCATCAATAAATTTTACTTAATTTTGGCAACTCATATTTGTAGCTTCAAAAATTGAAGCATACTTTTACATTCATTACAAAAATAGCACTAAAAGCATTGCAATCAAATAGACATCACATACTTTTATTAAGCTTTCTCTACTTTTTTTGCCTTGATTTTGGTTATGCTCAAGACGTAAAGAGAGGATCAGTTGCTATTCCGCTTGCTCAGAAGAAAAAAACAGCCCTACTTAAAAAGGATAGTCTAGTGCTCAATAAAAGCCTTGACACGATACAAAAAGACAGTATTCCAAAACCTAAAAGTTCTATTGAGAGTAAGATTACCCACAATGCTAAAGACTATATTAAGCAAAATGCTGCAAAAAAATTGGTAGAGTTATATAATGAAGCCCATGTGACCTATGATAATATTGACTTAAAAGCAGGATATATTTTAATAGACAACAAAAAGAATACACTTTTTGCTAAAGGGATACAAGATAGTTTAGGCTACCAGCAACGACCTGTGTTCAAACAAGATGGTCAAGAATCTGAACAAGATTCTATTCTGTATAATTTCAAAACTAAAAAGGCTATTATCTATGGTATGAAATCCAATCAATCTGGAATGATTACCTATGCCAAAAGAACGAAAAGAGTAAATGATTCTGTCATTTTTTTAGGAAACATGAGGTTTACCACCTCTGACAAAACAAACCCTGATTACTATATCAAAACCAAAAAAGCAAAATTAGTTCCAGGAAAAAAAATAATTGTAGGGCTCAGTAATTTAGTCATTGCCGATGTTCCAACACCGTTGGCCATTCCGTTTGCCTACTTCCCTATGACAGACAAGCGAGCTTCAGGGTTTATTATTCCTACCTGGGGAGAAGCTAGTAACCAAGGGTACTTCTTACAAAATGGAGGATATTACTTAGCATTTAACGATTACTTGGATATTTCCTTAATGGGAGACATTTACACCAATGGTAGTTGGGGTTTTAGAACAGAATCCAACTATGTAGTACGGTATAAATTTAGTGGTAATTTTAGTTTACGCTACGAGAACTTAATTCGAAGTGTAAAAGGATTTGATGATTATAGCAAATCTACAAATTTCAACATCAGGTGGTCTCATAGTCAAGATAGTAAATCAAACCCGAATGCACGATTTTCGGCTTCTGTTAATTTAGGAAGTAGCAAATACTTTAGAGAGTCTTTAAACGAGATAAACACCTCTGACTTCTTAACCAATACGTTGAGCTCTTCCATATCGTATTACAAAAAATTTGTGGGCACTCCTTTTAACTTAAATGCAACCGCAACACATTCACAAAATACAAACACTCAAGCCATCACCATGACACTTCCGTCGGTGCAGGTAAACATGGATCGCATCTACCCTTTTGTAGGCAAGGGAGGTGCTAAAAAGAACGCATTGCAAAAAATAGGATTGAATTACAGCATGAAAGGAGACTATAGAATTAACACAGTAGATTCTCTTTTTTTCAAACCACAGATGTTTGAATCTGCAAAGGCAGGAATACAGCATTCGGCATCTGCAAATACAAATATGAAATTCCTAAAGTATTTTACCCTATCACCAAGTGCCAATTTTAAAGAGGTGTGGAATTGGGATTATACAAACAGATATTACGACCCGGTAACTCAAACAGCGGTAAAAGACACCGTCAAAGGATTTAAAAGCTTTAGAGAATACAATGTTGGCCTCGCTATAAGCACCAATGTGTATGGTAATTTCAGTTTGAACAAGGGAAAAATAAAACTAAGACACACCATAAGACCCTCTATTTCTTATGGCTATAGACCTGATTTTGCAGACAAATACAACCAACAAGTACAACAAAGTATAGACCCAACCGATATACTTACCTACTCTCCCTTTGAAAATGGTATCTACGGACGACCAGGAAGTGGACTATCAAATTCCATAGGATTTTCTGTAAACAATGTACTAGAGGCGAAAGTTGCTTCGAAGGATTCAACAGAAGTAGAGCCGAAAAAAATTACGCTTTTAAATAACCTTAACTTTAGCACTAGCTATAATATTGCTGCCGATAGTTTGCGATGGAGCCCAGTTTCTATGACAGCGGGAACACGATTTTTCAAGGATAAATTGTCCTTAAATTTGGGTGCTACTTTTGACCCGTATCAAGTCAATAGCGCCGGAGCTCGAATAAATAAATTCAACAAAAACATTTTGCGTTTAACCAATGCAAACATGTCTGCAAACATTGCTCTTTCGAACAAAGATTTTGAAAAAAAAGATGAACAAAATAGCAACGCTGGTCAAAATAGCCAAAATCAGTTTGGCAACAATGCTACTGATGAAGGAGGAAACCTTGAAAACAAAAGCACCACCAAAGAGACAAAACTCTACAGAGCCTCAATCCCTTGGTCTATCAATTTAGCATATACTATTAACTTTACAGACAATGGCTTTACTGAAAGTCAAATCGGAGCCAATACACTCATGTTCAATGGAAATTTAGAATTATCTCCCAAATGGAAAGTAAGGTACAGCTCTGGATATGATTTTAAAAACAAAGGATTTTCTTATACAAGATTTGGTTTTTCGAGAGACTTAGACAGTTGGAACTTTAATTTTGACTGGTCTCCTTTTGGCAACAACAAATCTTACTATTTTCGAATTGGTGTAAATTCAAGCATGCTTAGTGATTTGAAATGGGATAAGAGAAGTTTACCTGACAGATTATTATTTTAAACAAACAACTATGAAAAAAGTCATCACAACAACAAAAGCACCAGCTCCTATTGGCCCTTATAACCAGGCAATATTGGTTGGAAACACAGTGTATACTTCAGGGCAGATTGCAATCAATCCAGAGAGTGGAGCATTGGTTTTAGAGAATATTACTGCAGAAACAACACAAGTTATGGAAAATTTAAAAGCAGTATTAGCTGCTGCAGGCATGACATTTGAAGACGTAGTAAAGACTTCAATATTTGTTTCTGACATGCATAACTTCGCTGCTATAAATGCAGTATACGGCAACTATTTCAATGAAGAAACTGCACCCGCAAGAGAAACAGTAGAAGTCGCAAATCTTCCTAAATTTGTCAACGTAGAAGTTAGTGCCATCGCAATAAAGTAAAATAGAGATAGAAACAGACCAAAAGCGCAGACTTTAACCGAAAAACAAATAGAATAACCAACCATAAAAAAACCGTTTTGAAAATTCAAAACGGTTTTTTTATGGTATTATGCAGTATTTTTTATACCGACGCTGATTCTTTTACGTTTTCATTTTTTTTTAAAGCATCTGCATACTCTATCAAATCAACAATCTTTGTAGAATATCCCATTTCATTGTCATACCAAGAAACTACTTTCACAAAATTGTCATTCAATGCAACACCCGCATTTGCGTCAAAAATTGAAGTTCTTGTGTCTCCAACAAAATCTTGCGAAACCAATAATTCTTCTGTGTATCCTAACACTCCTTTCATTTCATTTTCAGAAGCGCTCTTCATGGCATTTTTAATCATTTCATAAGACGTTGCTTTCTCTAAACGAACAGTCAAATCTACTACAGACACATCCATTGTTGGAACTCTAAATGCCATCCCTGTTAATTTCCCATTCATTTCTGGAATTACCTTCCCAACGGCTTTTGCAGCTCCTGTAGAAGAAGGAATGATATTGTGAATTGCAGCTCTTCCTCCTCGCCAATCTTTCGCAGAAGGGCCGTCTACTGTTTTTTGCGTTGCTGTGGTTGCATGTACCGTAGTCATTAATCCTTCAACAACTCCAAAATTATCATTTAAGACCTTTACAATAGGCGCTAAACAGTTCGTTGTACATGAAGCATTTGAAATGATGGTATCTTCTGCTGTTAACTTCTCATTATTAACCCCCATTACAAACATCGGAGCATCTGGAGATGGTGCTGATATGACCACTTTTTTCGCACCACCATCAATATGTAATTGTGCTTTTTCCAAGGAAGTAAAAATACCTGTACACTCCATTACATAATCAGCCTCAATAGCATCCCATTTCAAATCTACAGGATTTCTCTCTGCAGTAATTCTTATTACATTTCCATTGACAATAAGATTGCCGTTCTCAACCTCAACAGATCCGTTAAAAGGACCGTGAACTGAATCATATTTTAGCATATATGCCAAATAATCAACCTCTAATAAATCATTAATTCCAACCACTTGAACATTCTCTCTGCTCATTGCTGAACGAAAAGCTAATCTCCCTATTCTACCAAATCCATTAATTCCTACTTTAATCATTTATTTATGTGTTTTAATTAATACTATGTGGACATGATATCCGATACCCTTAACAACTCCGTGTTAACTGTATGTTGCCCTTTTATTGCTTTTTCTAAACTTGTTGCTTCTACTTGATTATTTATCAAACCAACCATTAAATTTGTCTGTCCCTCAATTAGCAACTCCACGGCTTTCACCCCTAATCTGCTTGCCAATACACGATCAAAACAACTTGGAGTACCTCCTCTTTGCATGTGTCCAAGAACGGATACTCTTACCTCGTATTCTGGCAAGTTTTCTTCGACATAATCTGCCAATTCAAAAACATTCTTACCAATTCTATCTCCTTCCGCTACAACAACAATACTCGATGATTTTCCCGCATCTCTACTTTTCTTCAAAGAATCTAACAATCGCTCCAAACCAAGATTTTCTTCAGGAATCAAAATCTCCTCTGCTCCTGCTCCTACACCTGCGTTCAATGCAATAAAACCTGCATCTCTACCCATTACCTCTACAAAAAATAACCTATTATGTGAGGAAGCCGTATCTCTAATTTTATCAATTGCGTCTACAGTGGTATTGAGCGCTGTATCGTAACCTAAAGTATGCGAAGTCCCATAAATATCATTGTCTATAGTTCCAGGAATTCCAATAACAGGAAAATTGTATTCCTCATTAAAAACGACACCACCTGTAAAAGAACCATCTCCTCCTACAACAACTAACCCATCAATATGATGAGCAATTAATTGATCAAATGCTTTCTTGCGTCCCTCTTGAGTTCTAAACTCTTTCGATCTTGCAGACTTCAGAATTGTACCTCCCTTATTGATAATGTTCTTTACATTACGAGCCGTTAACTCTGTAAAATCTCCCTCTATCAATCCTTGATACCCTCTATACACTCCAATACATTCTCTCTCGTAATAAGAACAAGTTCTTACTACTGATCTAATTGCAGCGTTCATTCCTGGTGCATCTCCACCCGATGTTATAATGGCTATTTTTTTTATTTCTTTCATAAAATGTGTTGTAAAATTAAGGTTTTATAGGATTGACTTTTAAAAAAACGTCGAAAACGTTTTCGAGATTCCCTTGTGTTTTTAAGGGAAAAAATATGAGTATTGATCACTTATAACATTCAATAAGTTGGTAGTTTTGGGGTACCTTCTCAAGATACGAAAATTGTTTTAAAATTCCCATATTGTATAATTCGTAAGCGCGTGCAATGCAAAGAGGTCTTTTCCTATTCGCAAACTGTGCAGTTCATTTGCACACTTTATAAGCAACGCACCCCTAAAGTGGCTATGAACCTTTAATGAAAACCCCTAAAACTTGACACAACAAAAAAGTACTACTTTCTATTTTCACAAAACGCAGTACTTTTTTTGGGTCTTTTTAAAAAAGAATATTTTTACTCTCTCACTAAACCATTACCAAAGTTTGGCAGGATACAATGAAGCTGCCATGAGTTCTTTTACTTTAGCTACCACAATAGCTTTATCTTCTTTATAGGTTACCCCCATCCACAAGGCATCTGTACCAATAACCTGAACATCTGCTTGCTTTCGCTGAATCAAATTATCTACAACGAATGGTAAAAAGAACTCTGTCTTTAATTGATTCGAATTCTCGGCTAAAAACACATCAAATTCTACTTCAAGAAAGTCTAAAAAGGCTGGTGTAAATCCCCAAAAATTCATAGAAACTAAAGTCTCTTTAGCTATAGTTGCTTCTTCACCTTCTTCTGTTTTATAAACAATTAAATCACCTTGCTTGGTGATCGAGGTTCTCTCTATTATTTTTTGTAAATTCTTCTGTTCGTCTACAAAAGTTTCTCCTCTAGAAACGCTTCCATTATCAGACAATGTATTAAAAATAGGATACCCCACCATCGCATATTCATTTCGACTCTCATCTGCATTTTTCAAAAATGACAAGATAGATACAAAGGCATCATATCCATAAAAATCATCTGCGTTAATCACACAAAAATTCTCTTTAATCACATCTTTCGCTACTAAAAGAGCATGTCCCGTTCCCCATGGTTTTGTTCGCTGATTAGCTCTATATTTTTCTGGAACCTTACTAGTTTCTTGAATTACATACTCGACCGCCACTTTTCCCTCTAACTTTGCTCCAAAATCTGTTTTAACCTCTTCTAAAATATCTCTTCGAACAATAAAAACAATTTTTGTAAATCCAGCTTTCACAGCATCAAACAGTGAGAAATCCATAATCGTTTCTCCATGCTCAGATACAGCATCTAATTGCTTAGTACCTCCATATCTACTTCCCATTCCTGCTGCTAAAATTACTAATGTATAATTTTTCATTTCTAATTTTTATTTATTGACTTTAATTTGATAAACTTCGATAATTTTGCTGTCTTTACCGCATCTTTTTTTACTTTTTTCTTTAAAGGTTTTTGTTTTTTAAGCCCTACTTTTTTTAACAACCCCGAAAGATTATTAAAATCTACCTGATAGGTGAGTCCAACACCCTGAGTATACCCTTCTTCCTCTGCAGAATATTGAATTTCATTTTGTCTGTTAAATATAACACCTCTAAAATTCCCTTTCTCATTTAGCAGTACTTCAACCTTGACCTCTCCCACCACACTTGACTGCGTTTTCGACCCCACTGGAACTCCTACTTTTCCATTCACGACAACCCTATCAGAAATTTGAGTTACCGCTTCTACATTAACCAAATCATCATTGATGATATTATCAACGTTACTTCTATCTGCAAAATCATAATTAACGTTAAACTGAACTTTACCATCATCACTACTAATCAGATCTGAAATCACATTCGAAATAGCATTAGAAGTAGTTCCTATAAGGGCTGAAGAGCCATTAAAGTTAGACTGATCAGCATTGTAGAATGAATTTAATGCTAAAAGTGAAAAAAACTGTTTCGTTTTTTCATCTACGTTATTATCGTTCAATTTAAACTCCAACTCAGATGCAATTGTACTATCTACGTTTGGAATTTCAATATCAAACTCTTGTTCGGAATTGAACAAGCCACCGCTAATCTTAGTAATTAAATTGACAGGTATCTTCCTATTTGAATTAAAGTTTTCCAAGATAACAGAAGGATTTGCCTTTGTTGTATATAAAGCTGTTATATCTAGGTCTGCATCATAAGGGTTTCCATTCCAAGAAATGGTACCTCCTTTAACAACCTCAAATATTTTATTAACCAATCCTCCATACTTAAATTCATATTTTCCTTCTTCTACTGTAAAATTCCCAAGCATAGAAAATTTATTACGCGTATCAATTTTAATCTCTAAATTCCCATTTCCTCTCCCATTCAATAAACTCCCATTTACCTCATCGATAACAACCTCTGCCACTGCATCATTTGTTACTTCTAACTGAATGTCTAACTTCAATCCTTTTAATGCATTTAACACAAACTCTTCTTTTGTATCATTTTCTGAGGTTGCTACTTCATTAGATTTAAACCGAATTAATTTATAATTATCTATGGTCTTTAAATCTCTCAGTGGAATTACAAATTTTGTATTTGGGTTTGTACGAGCATTCACATCGATATATAAATTATCTGTAATACCCACAATATCTGCACTGCCTCTAATAAATGCAGTGCCGTAATATAAAGATTCATCTGATTGCTCGGTATCTAATACCACTAAATTGTCTGCAAGAATATTTAAATCTAGATACCACGATTTAAAATCTAAATGATTTATTGACCCACTAAAATCGCCTCTAGTAGCATATTTTGTATCCAACAAAGTTAATTTTTCGAAAATAAAAGACTGATCTTGCAATCTAATTTTTGTAATTCCCTCAAAGTCATAATCTACATTTAGATATGGAAACTTCAGTCCGGCATCTTTAAGCTCTAACTCCCCCTTCATCACTGGATTTCTTAAAAAACCTGTAACATCAAAATTACCCGAAGCTTCCCCTCGTATTTTAGATAGTATATCTTGCCCCAAAGGGCTAAATGCATTTAATTGAAATTTATCCAAACTAAACTTTAAATCTATCACTGGCCTTTGTGCTGTAAAATCGACAGTTCCAGCTGCAGTAATACTTTTTCGATTTAAATTTGATAAAGACAAAGCTACTGCATACTTCTCGTAGGAATTCTCCCCGACCACCTTTAAACTCAAATCTCCTTGATCAAAAGAATTTATTTTAAATCCTTGAACTGCCAAATCTCCTATCGGACTGTATTGTCCGTCTTTTTGTATAAAATCTAAATTCCCACTTAGCACTCCATTCATAGACAAACTGTCTATTGGCGGTAAAAAACTAGAAAGTTTCACTTTCTTAAAATTGATTTTTAAATCTTTATAGGTAGAATCTTTAACAACACCATTCAATGAAATTTCTTGTTCTTTTGACTTTAATTTAAATGGGCTAAAGACAAATTCACGCTTCTTTAAATCAAATGTTACTTTGTTCTCTTTGTTGTTTTCTGGGTTTATTCGCCAGGTATTTTCTTCAAAATTGAATACGGACTCCTGTATTCCTAAAACTGCTTTATTCTCATCATTAAACGTATAAAAGAAATCCATGTTAAAGGTCTCTGCAGATCCATCGATTCCTTGAAACTCTGATTTGACAAATAACGTATCGTTTTTTGTTCTATTGATCAAGTTTAATGTTGAGGCTTTGAAATATCTTGTAGTTATTTTTGAAATTCTCAGATGTGTATTATAGGCCTTGTTTTGTGTATTTATCTGCAAACGAATACTATCTAGTTCATTTCCATAAGCAACTACTTTTGGCGACTTAAACTGCAACTTAAATATGTCTCTACTTGTATCAATTAAACCACTAATATTGGTATTATCATCAATATATACTTCTGGAAAAAAAACATCTACAATCTCATTAGACAAGTTAAAATCGTACGTAATAACCTGATTAGTAGACACTTTATAAGGGGTGTAATTTGCATAGACACTTCCCAAAGCATTTTGTCCTAGAAATAGCAACTCACTAAATTTAAAATCTCCTTGAACATAACCCTGTGCGATCCCGTTAGCATCCGAATTGTTATTCACATGAATTGCTTTTACATTGTCTTTTATAGATGATACAACCACAAACCTTTTAAAATCATAGGTTTTCTTTTGATTTGTGTACTCAATGCTATTGAAGGTTGTTTTTCCTGTAATAGCATCAAAAGTATTTCCACTAATACCGAACTCTACTTCTCCCTTCAACTTTGAAACACTGTCTTTTGTAAATAAATTTGTCTTTACTAAATCTGCCTCTAAAATACTTGCTGTAAAGTCATAACGATTGATCTCATCAGAAAAATCAGCTAAGCCATTAAACCTCATTTTTAAAAATGCATCATTGACATTCAAATTCCCATTAAAAATTCTCTGCTGAAACAATCCATTAAGATTTAACTTCTGGTAATTGTAGCCATTAAATTCCATTTCATTAACCACAGCAATAACCCCAGTATTGACATTATCCATATCAAAACCAGTTCCGTTTATAGCTGCACTAAGTGTAATTCTCCCAAAATCTGGACTGTTAAAAAGTCTTCCCACATGAAATTTTTTGAAATCCACATCCCCTTTATAACTCGTTGCTTTAACATCCATTAAATCTGTAAACTTCAAATTGGCTTTAATTGCGCCAATTCTAGAACCAAGAAAGACATCTAAATCCAATTTTTCTTCACGTAAAAAAGTAGTACCTTTCAAAGAAAAATCTCCAATGCGCTCAACTTCTGATGGCAACTTCTCTCCTAAAATAGATGGTAAAATACGTGTTAAGTTCTTATAATTTAAAGTGCTATTCTTGATAGATGCATCAAAAGAAAAACCATTTTCTGTAGCTACTGCATTCTTAAAGTTCATAGCTGCTTTTATGAGCAATCCCTCATCTGAAATCATATCGAAATCAGCGACGCTAAAATCGTTCAATGTACCCCTTAAAGTACCAGTAAGGTTCAACACATCTTCACTGCCAAATTCATCATATAATTTATTCAAATCTGTAAGCGAAACGCTGCTCAAACTAAAATCGGCTTTTATGGAAACTTTATCATTAAAATACTGCAAATCTTCACGTGCATAGGCAAACCTTATGTTCGCATTAATTTGAGATGATTCTGTCTCTAAAATTGTTTTTTGAAACAGCATTTCTGTTTTCGTATATGAAAAATCTGTAGTCAAATTGGTAATCTGAATACCTCTTTCATCTTCAAAATACAAACCTCTTACATCGGCACTTACATTGGGTCCTTTAATCTTAAAATCACTTAAACTACCACCACCATCATTGGCTTCAAATTGAACCTCGTTGTCTTTATTTTCATTGACCAATCTAAAATTAAAGTTGTCTAAGTAAATGTTTGAGCTATTCAGAACAAAAGGTCCCTTTAGTGTATCTTTCGGTGTACCTGTTTCAAATTTCTCAACAAAAATAGATAGATTATCATCAGTCTCTCCAAGATATGTTTTCAAATGAAAATGAACCCCACGGAGAGAAGCACTCCCCAAATCAACATTGCTATCAACTATTTTTTTGACATTCAACAATGATGTAGAAAGGTTATCTACAAAGATTAAGGTATCGTTATGATGATCTCTCAGCTCAACTCCCTTTAACTGAACAGCTCCTAAAAAAGACAAATCCACCCTTTGAATGCCTATATCTGTATTGTAGGATTCTTTTAAGCTCTTCGTAAGTGATGCCGCCAAGCGTGTTTGAACGGCAGGTATTGAAAATACAATACTTACGATAAAAAAGAACAATAGGACAAATCCTAAAACCTTGAGTACTATTTTAACCTTGTTTCTTATGGTGTGACTTTTATTAAGTTGCAGAAAATAATCAATATTTATCAAAAATATTGCCATTTTACACAAAGAAAGTTGATTTTTTTATAACTATTGAATTTGAATCAATATTTTTGCCATAGAAATTTAAATAGTATACGCGTTTGAACTCAAAATCAATCTATATTTTAGGCATAGAGTCTTCTTGCGACGACACTAGTGCTTCTGTTATTTGTAATGGAAAAGTACTAAGTAATGTTGTTGCAAACCAAGAAGTTCACTCAAAGTACGGTGGAGTTGTTCCTGAACTCGCTTCAAGAGCTCACCAACAAAATATTGTACCTGTGGTGCAGCAGGCGATTGAGCAAGCAGGTATTGATGCATCACATCTAAGTGCGATTGCCTTTACGCGTGGACCAGGATTGATGGGATCGCTCTTGGTAGGTACTTCTTTTGCCAAATCTCTCTCTCTAGGTCTAAACATTCCACTCATCGATGTCAACCATATGCAAGGACATATCTTAGCGCACTTTATTGACGAACAAGATGCTAAAATCCCTCCGTTTCCTTTTATATGTCTCACTATTAGTGGAGGACACACACAGATTGTAAAAGTTTCCAATCATTTTGACATGGAGATCTTAGGAGAAACCATCGATGATGCTGTTGGAGAAGCCTTTGATAAATCTGCTAAAATTCTTGGACTGCCTTATCCTGGAGGGCCTCTTATTGACAACTATGCAAAACAAGGAAACCCAAAGGCTTTTCAATTCACAAAACCTAAAGTTGGTGATTTAGATTTTAGTTTCAGTGGATTAAAAACAGGAATCCTTTATTTCATCCAAAAGAAAGTGAAAGGCGACCCTAATTTTATCAAAGATAACCTAGCAGATATTTGCGCTTCCATACAGCATACAATTGTTGAGATTTTAATAGACAAGCTAAAAAACGCTGTGAAACAAACCGGCATAAAACACATCGCTATTGCCGGTGGGGTTTCTGCAAACTCTGAAATAAGAAAACGCCTGTTACATGCTCAAAAACATTGGGGATGGACCACCTATATTCCAAAGTTCGAATACACTACAGACAATGCCGCAATGATTGCTATTACGGGCTATTTAAAATTTCTAAATGAAAACTATGCTGATATTTCAGTTACTGCAAAAGCGCGACTGAAAGTAACCGAATAAACGCTTCAGTTAGACCGAAATG
Source organism: Polaribacter sp. (assembly GCA_042094215.1). Taxonomy (GTDB): domain Bacteria; phylum Bacteroidota; class Bacteroidia; order Flavobacteriales; family Flavobacteriaceae; genus Polaribacter. Next base: position 28,343 of record JBELDQ010000005.1, read on the forward strand.
AACTCATACAATTAATTGGTTTAACCCGCTGTTTTTATTGAGCATCCAATTGCTCATGAGGTTGTTTTCTCTGGAATGTTTCCCACTAACAGCGCATCAACAACGTCTTCCACATATCTTTTTGTGACTGCAGAAGCATTTCTAGAATTATTGTCTATAGCACCAATATAGGCCACTTTTAACAATGACTTTTCTTTGGCTAAGATAAATACATGTGGCGTTCTCGTAGCTCCATATTGAGGATATACTTTTTGATCCTTATCCAACAAATAAGGAAATGTAAACCCCTTTTCATCTGCCCTTGTCTTCATCGCCTCAATACCATCTCCTTTTGATACAGCTGGATCATTTGGATTGATCGCAATAACAGGATATCCTTTGCTTTTGTATTTTTTATCCAATGCAATGATGCGATCTTCATAAGCCACAGAATAGGGACACGTATTACAGGTAAAAACAACAATAAACCCTTTCGCTTTGTCATAATTCGCTAAAGAAACCTGTTCTCCATTTACATTTTCCAAACTAAAATCTGTTGCAATATCCCCCACTTCATACCCTTCAACAGGTTGTAACGTAAAGGATAATGTTGCGAGAATTGTGAGTAACACCGAAACTGTTTTAACTACTTTCATCTTCTATTGTTTTAAAAATTTAAATACTTCTTTTTCAAGTGATGTATACGAAAAGGAACGTTCATAAAACAAACGTTTACTTCTAGAGTATATTAGGGTAGCCGGAATTGCTCCTGACCAGCTTTCGCTGATTTCTGGAATCCATGTATCCTGATCTGGATCATGTAGAACAAGAACTTTCGACTGTATGTTATTCTTGGATAGAAATCCGCTTAGTTTTGTAGCAACCTGTTCCTTAAAATCCAGACTCACCAATACCACCTCTACATTTTTACTTTGATAGTTTGCCCGTAACTTTTCAAAAGCTGGGAGCTCTTTCACACAAGGAGCGCACCACGTTGCCCAAAAATTTACCACATAGATCTTCTCATCGTTCTTATGCAATAACGGCGCTAATTCTCGATAGGATAGTATTGGAATTAGGTTCTTCTCCCCAATATCTGACTTCTTTTTCTCATTGCAAGAAAGAAGCACAAAAGGAATAAGCAGGATGTATAAAATACGTTTCATAAACATTAAAAAATAGTTTCCAACACCTTCGCCAAACGAATGCCTCCTTTTTGAAGTTGCGCTCGCACCGTTTCAAAATAATCATACATGTACCTGTATCTTAAATTCTCTTCTGGTTTTGCAGAGCGATAGACTTTCTGAGCAATTTCTTTCGATTCATTTGCCCAATCAACTATGGTACCCTCTTGCAAACTCTTAATCTGAGCTTTACTCAACACATTGGTATTGTTCGCCAACTCTGTGTAGGTCATATTAAAACTATTGATCATCTCACTGTCCCACACCCTGTGCATATTCGATCCTTTGTAAAACCACTGCACCTTAAAATCATTCCCCCCGCGATCACTGACTCTGCCTACATGCAAAGGCTGATGCAAATCACCAATCAAATGCACCAACATTTTTAAATGAAAGACCTTCTCCTCTTTCGATGAAGCAACATCCATTAACACCTCTTTGCACTTGGCAATTCCTGTTACCAAATCTCCCTTAGGATTCTTTTTTGAAGTCTCATAGGTCTCATCGTCATTCATATTCACATAATGCCATGTTCCATATTTTTTATACGCATCGTCAGATTTGATCGCATCTGCATAGGTAGAAACCATTGCCAAACTTTGCCCATTTAGCAACTTCCTTATTTTTCTTTGAACTCTTTTAGACAAGTGGTTGTTGGATATTTCACCAACCACTCGATGCCCTGTATCCCCCCAATCATCA
>JBELDQ010000006.1:0-10682 GCA_042094215.1 Polaribacter sp.
TAAAATCACCTACCATTTACTCACATATCGCGCGCTTATACCTTGAAGGAAAAGATATTCCCATCTATGATTTTGTTTCTAAAAAAGAAGTACGCCTGGTAAAAGAGGCTAAAAAGTCTTTGGACAGTCCAAAAACTTTAAAGCCGTATTTTGATTATTTTGATGCACAATTAGATTATTTTAAAATCCGATTGTCTTTAAGTATTCTTGAAAAAGAGGAACGTTAATTTCTATTTTTTAAAACTGTTACAACATCATCTAACTGAAATCCTTTGGCTTGCAGCAATACTAGATAGTGAAACAACAGGTCGGCACTTTCATTTAAGAACAAGTCATCATTGCTGTCTTTGGCCTCAATAACGACCTCTACAGCCTCTTCTCCTACTTTCTGTGCCATTTTATTAATGCCACTAGCAAACAATGAAGCAACATAGGATGTTTTTGGATCTGCGCTTCCTTTTCGCTCTGCAATAGTTTCTTCTAAGCTAGAAATAAATCCGTAATTCGGATTGTTTTCTCCCCCCCAGCAGGTATCGGTACCCGTATGGCAGGTTGGCCCTTTAGGTTTGGCCAGTACTAATAGGGTGTCACGATCGCAATCTAATGTAATCTTAACCAAATCTAATGAGTTTCCACTCTCTTCTCCTTTGGTCCATAGACGGTTCTTAGACCTCGAAAAAAAAGTTACTAATTTCGTTGTAATGGTTGTGTCAAATGCTTCTTGGTTCATATAACCAAGCATCAATACCTCTTTTGTATCTGCATCTTGTATAATTGCCGGAACAAGTCCGTCTTCATTTTTTGTAAAATCGATATTCATAGTTTTTATTTTTACGTCCCAACTGTCTCGGTTTTAGGTAACGATTGGTTTTTTTATATTATCTCGTAATTTTTAGACTAAATTCTGACGGGAATTTGCTGCTTTTGTAGAGATTTCTTTAATTCATTAATTTCAATTTCTTTGAAATGAAAGACACTTGCTGCCAGCGCTGCATCTGCCTTTCCTTTGAGAAAGGCATCTGTAAAATGCTGTATGGTCCCTGCGCCTCCCGAAGCAATAATAGGAATTGGTAAACTTTCAGACAACGTTGCCAATGCCTCATTAGCAAACCCATCTTTTGTGCCATCATTGTCCATTGAAGTAAATAAAATTTCTCCTGCACCTCGATCTGCAACTTCCTTAGCCCAATCAAATAAATTGAGTTCTGTTGCCACTTTACCTCCAACCAAATGTACTTTCCAAGTACCGTTGATGCGTTTTGCATCAATAGCAACTGTAATACACTGACTGCCAAACTTATTTGCCAATGTATTGATAAGTGCTGGATTTTTAACCGCAGATGAATTGATAGAAACTTTATCTGCACCTGCGTTTAGCAAGACAGAAACATCCTCTACAGAGGAGATTCCTCCGCCCACTGTGAACGGAATATTTACTTGTTCTGCAACTCTTAACACCATATTAATGAGCGTTTTTCTTTTTTCTTCAGTCGCTGAAATATCTAAAAAAACCAATTCATCTGCTCCATTTTCAGCATAGCATCGAGCCAACTCAACAGGATCACCTGCATCACGGAGATTGATAAAATTCACCCCTTTTACAGTTCTTCCGTCTTTTATATCTAAACAAGGGATAATTCTTTTTGTAAGCATGTGTTTATTTTTATAGATTCAAGTGATTTTAATGAAGTATTCGTGTATTTTCGGACACCTAAAAATCACGAGAAATGAGATTATTGGTTTATAATGAATTTTTCCAATTGTTTTAAGGAAATTCTATTTTCATAGATCGCCTTTCCAATGATGACCCCCTCGCAACCCAGTGCTTCCAATTTTGGTAGCTCATCAAATGTAGATATTCCTCCAGAAGCTATTAATTTCAGGGTTTCATTGCTCTTATTTTCATTGCAAACACCTAAAATATTTTCATATAAATTAAATGACGGTCCAGAAAGCATGCCATCTTTTTCGATATCGGTAGAAATTACATACGAGATGCCTTTCTCTTGGTACTTTTGAATAAAGGGAAGAATGTCTTCTGTGCTTTCTTCCAACCAACCATTGGTTGCTATTTTTCCTTTGTTGGTATCTGCACCTAAAATGATCTTATTACTCCCATATCTTCCAATCCATTCTTCAAATAATTCCGGTTTTTTAACAGCGATGCTGCCACCGGTAATCTGAGAAGCACCAGAATTAAATGCTATTTTCACATCTTCGTTTGTTTTTAATCCTCCTCCAAAATCAATCTGTAAATTGGTTTGTGACGCAATCTTTTCTAACACCTTATAATTGATGATCTGATTTGATTTAGCGCCATCTAAATCGACCACATGTAAATAGGTGATCCCTGCTTGCTCAAACTCTTTTGCTACTTCCAAGGGACTCTCATTGTATATTTTTTTGGTATCATATGCGCCTTTTGATAATCGCACACATTTTCCGTCAATGATATCTATTGCTGGTATAATTCTCATGAATGTACTTTTTTGTATGTTCAGTGTACCACAGTTAAAGCATTATTTTGAAATGAATAGTACTTTATTTGCCTATATACACCGCTTATAAATTTATAAAATTCCTTAATAATTGCTCTCCTGCACTACTGCTTTTTTCGGGGTGAAATTGCACTCCATAAAAATTATCTTTTTGCAATGCAGCTGCATAAGGTTGTCCGTAACTCGTTGTTGCGATTTGCGCATCACAACTTTCTGCATAATAACTATGTACTGCATACATAAAGGCATGCTCATCAATACCTTTAAACAAATCAGTTTGCAAATTAGAAATTGTATTCCAACCAATTTGTGGCACTTTCACTCCTAATTTAAATTTCCTTACGGTCGTGTCAAATACACCTAATCCAATGGTCGTATTCTCTTCTGTTGTCTTACACAATAATTGCATTCCCAAACAAATCCCCAATACCGGCTGTGTTAAGGTCGGAATAATGACATCTAAGCCAGATTCTTTCAGTTTTTTCATCGCCGAGCTCGCTTCTCCTACTCCAGGAAAAATGAGCTTATCGGCCTTTCTTATTTCGTCTATATCACTTGATAGCTTTGCTGTGACCCCTAACCTATTAAAGGCAAACTGTATGCTTTTAATATTGCCAGCTCCATAGTCTATGATGATTATATTCATATCGTATATTTTTTTGAGATGCCTTACATACCTTCATTCATGTATGAAGATTGCATAGCGCTATTTATAGTACTCCTTTGGTTGATGGTAATATCATTTTATCAGCATCTCTTTTAACCGCTACTTTTATCGCTTTTGCAAAGGCTTTAAAAATAGCTTCAATTTTGTGATGTTCGTTGGTTCCTTCAGCTTTGATATTTAGATTACATTTGGCACCATCTGTAAATGACTTAAAGAAGTGATAGAACATCTCTGTTGGCATTTTACCAATCATTTCTCTATTAAATTCGGCATCCCATACCAACCAATTTCTTCCTCCAAAATCAATAGCTACTTGGGCTAAGCAGTCATCCATTGGCAAGCAAAAGCCATATCGCTCAATTCCCAATTTACTATTCAATGCCGTATTAAAAACCTCCCCTAGCGCTATGGCAGTATCCTCAATGGTGTGGTGCTCATCTACTTCCAAATCTCCTTGAACATTCACTTCTAAATCCATATTACCGTGACGTGCAATTTGATCTAACATGTGGTCAAAAAAAGCGATTCCTGTTTGGATCTTACTGTTTCCTGTACCATCAAGATTCAAGGCTATTTTAATTTTTGTTTCGTTCGTATTTCTCTCAATAGTTGCTACTCTTTCTTCAAGCTTTAAAAATTCATAAATAGCTTTCCAAGATCCTGTTTTTAAGACTTGTGTATTATTTTTATAATTTAATTCGCTATCGTTAGAGATTAAGATCCCTTTAGCATTCAAGTTCTCTGCCAATTCGATATCGGTTAAACGATCGCCAATGACAAATGAGCTTTCTATATTATAGTCTCCATTCAAATAGCTTGTTAACAAGCCTGTTCTTGGCTTTCTATTTGGAGAGTTCTCTTGTGGAAAAGAGCCATCAATAAGGACGTCTGCAAATACAATCCCTTCATTTGTTAAGGACTGAATTACTTTGTTCTGAGCCGGCCAAAAAGTCTCTTCTGGAAATGATTTTGTTCCTAAACCATCCTGGTTAGTGACCATTACAAGCTCATAATCGAGCTCTTCCGAAATTCTACTAAGCCAACGAAACACTCCTGGATAAAACTCTAATTTCTCTAAACTATCAAGTTGATAATCTAATGGCGGTTCAATAACTAAGGTTCCGTCTCTGTCTATAAATAATACTTTTTTCATATGTTCTAAATTCTTTTTAGAATGTTTTTTTTAGGTTGTCAACTAGCGCTGTACAATGCACTAGTTGTTCGTTCTTATTGGTTGCTTATTTTTTATCAATAGGCCATTATTACTTTCTTGTAAACTCATATCACCAAGCACCTCAATGAGTTTCTCATTTTCTTTTCCAGTTCCAACACTAATCCGGAGACAATTGTCACATAAGGGTTCATTGCTTCGATTTCTAACAACGATCTCCTTTTCAATCAATTGAGCGTATCTCATGTTTGCGTCATCCACTTTGATGAGTAAGAAATTGGCATCTGAAGCATATACAGTTTCGATAAAATTAAGTTTACTTAATTGATTCTTCAACCACTCTTTTTGTGTGTTAATCTCATCAATTTCCGCTGCTATTTCAGCAGATTTAGAGAGTCTTTCTAATGCTCTTTGTTGTGTTAGCTCATTTACATTATAGGGAGGTTTAATGCTGTTTAATACCTTCACAATTTCTTTAGATGCATAACAAGTACCCAATCGAATTCCCGCCACACCATAAGCTTTAGAAAGCGTTTGTGTAATAACTAAGTTCGGAAATTCAGACAACCGTTTCAACCAAGAATCTTTCTCAGAAAAATCTATATATGCCTCATCGATAACCACAATTCCTCTAAACTGATTGAGTAACTTTTCTACTTGTATACTTGAAAAAGTATTTCCAGTAGGATTGTTTGGAGAGCATAAAAACAACAGCTTACTATTCTCATTTGTAGCCAATAAAATAGTTTGTGTTTTTGGCTCAAAGGTATCTGTAAGCAAAACCTCTTTTACATCAATCGCATTGATATTTGCCAACACCTTATACATACCATATGTGGGTGGTAAAATAATCACATTGTCTTTATTTGGCTCACAAAACGCTCTCATGATTAAATCCAATACTTCGTCGCTACCATTACCCAGAAATATCTGTTCGGCGGGAACTCCTTTTAGTACTGATAATTGCTCCTTTACAGACTTTTGTTGAGGATCAGGATATCGATTAACGCCGCTCTCAAACGGATTCTCATTGGCATCTAAAAATACCATGTCACATGTTGCATCCGTGAACTCATCTCTAGCAGAGGAATACGACTGTATGGTTTTAATGTTTTCTCGTAAAAGATTTTCAATTTTAAACGTTGTTTTTATCATAGCATTAAATTGAGGTCGTTCGATTTAATTTATTTATTTCTTCTAATCTTAGTGATACTGCATTCTTATGAGCCTGTAATCCTTCTGCTTCTGCCATAATTTCAATGGACTTTCCAATATATTGCATGCCCTCTTTCGAAATCTTTTGAAAGGTAATACTCTTTAAAAAGCTATCGAGATTGACACCAGAATAGGACTTTGAAAACCCGTTGGTAGGCAATGTATGATTGGTTCCTGAAGCATAGTCTCCTGCGCTTTCTGGTGTGTAATTACCAATAAAAACGGAGCCAGCATTTTCTATTCTTTCTACAAAAAAATCTTCGTCTTCTGAACAGATAATAAGGTGCTCAGGGGCATATTCATTCATAAGGTCGATGGCAATCTCTTTCGATTTCACATATATTAATTTAGAATTAGCCATGGCTTCTCTGGCGATGTCAACTCTAGGAAGCACTTCCAATTGTTTTTCGATTTCCATGGAAACCGTATTTATAAATGTGCTTGATGTTGACACTAAAATTACCTGACTATCTGCACCGTGTTCTGCTTGACTCAATAAATCAGATGCAACAAAAGAAGCATTTGCAATAGTATCTGCGAATACCATCAGTTCGCTTGGACCCGCTGGCATATCGATTGCGACTCCAAATTTTGTTGCGACCTGTTTCGCGCAGGTTACATATTGATTACCGGGCCCGAATATTTTTGATACTTTTGGTATGGTCTTCGTACCTATAGTCATTCCTGCCACTGCCTGGATACCTCCAACTTTAAAAATCTTAGTGACTCCGCAAAGCTCAGCTGCATATAAAATTGCAGGGTGGATTGCTCCTTTAGCATTAGGAGGGGTACACATTACAATTTCTTTACAACCTGCAATATTTGCCGGAATGGCTAACATTAAAACAGTAGAAAACAATGGAGCCGTTCCGCCTGGAATGTATAAGCCAACTTCTGAAATAGGTCTTTTCTCTTGCCAGCAGGACACGCCTTTCGTTGTTTCGACAGCAACTTTTTCTGATATTTGTGCCTTATGAAATTTCTCTATGTTGCTTTTAGCAACCGCGATAGCACTTTTTAATTCTTCTGACACCAAATTACAACCTTCTCTGATCTCATTCTCAGAGACGCGTAAACTTGGTATATCTACCTTATCAAAGACAGATGTGTAACGCAACAATGCGCTATCTCCTTGCTTTTTGACTTCACTAAAAACGTGAAGAACCAAAGATTCAATGTCATCAATACTTTTGGTTGGACGCTCTAGTAGCTGATTCCAGTCTTTTTTAATTGGGTTTATTACGATATTCATATCTCACTTAACTTTCAAATGTTAAAAGGGGCACTCACTTTATTTAACTTATTTATCTGATAACTACAATACCATTTTTTCTATTGGACAGACTAAAATGCCCTCTGCCCCTTTTTCTTTTAGTCCATCTATAATTTCCCAAAATTGATTTTTTGGAATTACTGAGTGTACACTGCTCCACCCTTTTTTTGCTAATGGAAGTACTGTTGGACTTTTCATACCAGGAAGTAATTGAATAATTTCTTCTAATTTGTTCGTAGGTGCATTGAGCAATACATATTTAGAATTTCTTCCTTTTAAAACAGATTGAATTCTGAATTGAAGCCTGTCTAGGATTTGTTGGTTCTCATAAGAGATTTTTTGAGAAACAGCTAATACAGCTTCAGAATTCAACAGCAATTCAACTTCTTTTAGATTGTTCTTAAAAAGTGTTGAACCACTAGAAACAATATCACAAATTCCGTCAGCTAATCCAATATTTGGCGCAATTTCAACAGAACCATTAATTACATGAATCTGTGTATCAATGCCTTTATTTACAAGGTATTTTTTTACAGTATTAGGATACGAGGTTGCAATTTGTTTTCCATTAAAGTAGTTGATGTCTTTGTAAACATCTCCTTTAGGGATTGCCAAAGAAACCTTGCATTTTGAAAAACCCAATTTTTCTGCAATAGCGATGTCCTCGCCTTTTTCTACAAGTACATTTTCTCCAATAATAGCAATATCAACAACCCCATCTCTGAGGTATTGCGGTATATCACCATTACGCAAATAGAATACCTCAAGAGGAAAATTACTTGCAGTTGCTTTTAGCTGTTCTTTTCCATTATCTATGGAAATACCACAGTCTTTTAAAATTTTTAAGGAATCTTGGTTAAGCCTACCTGACTTTTGAATGGCTATTTTTAATCTACTCATTATTTTTGTTAAAATGTTTGAGTAAATCGAAAGCGGAAATTCATGGCAAGAAAAAACCCGTTTGATTTACTCAAACGGGTTTCTATATATTTTTGTTTTTATTCAATACATATTCAGATCGCTTGAGTGCAATTATGAAAATGATGATGATGGTTTTGAATAAATAACATGTTTCTCTTTTTTGTTATACAAATATTGTAAATTATTTTTTAATTATCCTATTTATTTTTCACAAAAAATAAATAAAACTAAATGAACATCGAAATTACAGAAACATTACCTCTATAAAAGTGTTTCTAAATAATGTTCTTCTATTTGATACGCCTCTTTCAATTCAGAAATCTTCAATGAAAGTTTTTCTGAATCTGCCTTTTTAGACGATTTATTTGCGACCAACATAACATTTTTACGGGTATGCTCATTGCTAATAAATTCAAATACTTTGGTGTTGTAATTGTGTTTTTCTAAAATCAAAGCGCGAATGGTATCTGTGACCATTTCGAATTGACGCTCTTTAAAAATACCATATTTTAATAAGGGACTCTCTTGTTCTTTGCCTTTGACTTGCTGTCTAATTTGTTTATGACAACAAGGCGCGCAAATAATGAGATCAGCTTTCGAAACCAATCCTTTGTAAATAGCATCATCTGTTGCTGTATCACAGGCATGCAAGGCAATTAAAATATCAATCTTACTGTTGTCATATTCTTGAATTCGTTGCGCAACAAACGAGAGGTTGGTAAATTCAGACTTTAAAGCAATGTCATTGCAATAGTTCACCAATTCTTCGCGCAATTCAATACCTGTCACTGTAGCGCTCAACTTCTTTGTATTGACCAAATAATCATATAGAGCAAAGGTCAAATATCCTTTACCAGATCCCATGTCTACAATATGGATGTGCTTTGGTAACTTTGCAGATTTCAACAAGCCTTCTATAATCTCTAAATATTTATTGATTTGACGGTATTTATCAGCCATCTTATGAATTACCTTACCTTTTGCATCTGTAATTCCTAAATGATGCAAATAACTTCCCGCTTCTGCCAATCGCTCTTTGGGCTTGTCGTGAGCAGATGGTAATGTACTTGTAAAGCTAGGCGCTTTTGTTTTAAAGGAAACTTTTTTCTTTTTAGACACAAAAACTAACAAATCACTTGCTAAAGTAAATAAAACTGCAGCTCTAAAACTTTCTAATAATAAGGTTTCTATCACGTCACAAGCCTCTTCTAAGGTATAATTGGATACTTTATCGTTGGTTGTGTAATGATAGGTAAATTGAAATAAGTCTTTTTCTTTAATCGTAATCAAACGAACATAAACATTGGGCAAAGCATCACTCTTTCTAACGGGTTTACTCAATGTTAGTTTTACAAAGTTTCTGTCAGTAACACTTTGATGCAACGCACTGTGTATTTCTTGAAAATCATTCATAGGATAAAAATAAGTGTCTAATTATTGGTTTGCGTATAATCTGGCAATTTATTTGTAAAACTTGGTGGTGTATCTCTAACAGAAACCTGCTTTTTTTTTGAAACACCAACTAACAAGTCATAGCTCAACGTGAATAAAGTACCCGCTCTAAATGTTTTAAGAAGTAACTCCTCTAGTACGAGCTTTATTTCACGCAAAGAAAACTTCTTAAATGAAGTCGTATCTACGTAACGGTATTTCAATTCAAAAGATGTCTCGGTAGTCTTTGATAAAGACCGTACATATACATTGAGCAGACCATCTTGTTTTCTCAAGGGTTTACTCAAGGTTAATTTCACAAATTCGTCATCCCTAAGACTTTGTTCCAGTGCCTCAAAAAATTCTTTAAAATCACTCATGTTGCAAAGATAAAAAGGATGAAAATAAAAACCATCATAAAGTACCATGGTTTTATTCTTTAACAAAAAAAGTATAAAAGGAACGATATTACTTTTGTAATAGAGAACGTGACTAATATGCTTCATATTTGATGAAAATGCTTTTTTATTTCGTACTACTCCACGTTGATATCAGAGATTCCTCATTTAAAAAAGTTAAAGCTAGTACCTATAAACACAAAAAAACCATCCAATGGATGGTTTTTTCTATGGCGTATTATACGGCATTATGGTAATAATACAGAACCAATTGCGTGAATAACACCATTTGTTCCTTGTACATCATTGGTTGCAGCACCAAGAAGCACTGGAACCTCTTGATCACTAGAGGTAACTAATGTGGTTCCACTAATTGTGATAGATCCGCCTATGGCATCCACAGAACCATCTGATAATTGATCTCCTTGTACATTTGCTCCGCTAATTACATGATACTTTAAAACCGCATCTAGTGTAGCAATTGGAATGTCTGCTAATGAGTTCCAACTAGCATTTGAATCTAACAAAGCCTGAAAAGCATCGTTGGTTGGTGCAAATATGGTAAAAGGTCCCGTTCCTGAGAGTATCGCAACAAAATCTGTGCTATGTCTTGTATCTGTAAGTGCTGCAACTAAGGTTGAAAAACCAGCATTGTTAAGTGCTAAAGTTACCGAATTTGGTGGTAGCATAACCTTGTCAATAATATGTATAATTCCATTAGAAGCTTCGATGTCTACAGATATAGGCTTTGCACTACCATTAAACTCAATAGCTCCCGAGGTTTCAACTTGAAGAGATAACGGCTCTGAGTTGGGGCCTGTTGCCAAAGTATTAACATAGGTGTCACTCAAGTCTGTAGAGGGTACTCTTGATCCTAAAACATGAAACAATAAAACTGACTGTAACGTCTCAACAGGAATGTCATCTAAAGATGCCCAATCTGTATTTGAATCTAAAAGCGCTTGAAATGCTTCATTAGTTGGTGCAAAAACAGTTTTCATACCTGAATCTTTTAGGGCATCTACAAGACCTGCTTTTTGAACAGCTGCTACGAGTATACTCAGGTTAGGTGCACTTGCTGCAACGTCTACAATGTCATTTGATACCG
>JBELDQ010000006.1:10782-28215 GCA_042094215.1 Polaribacter sp.
GGTAATCCTATCTATCCTTTAAACGAAATTTTACGCATACGTAAACTTTCTGGAGTTACTTCTAAATATTCATCTGCCTTGATGTATTCCATATTCTCCTCTAAAGAAAAATCTACTTTCGGTGCAATTTTCATAGCGTCATCCGAACCAGACTTACGCATATTTGTTAATTGCTTACCTTTGATTAAGTTCACTGCCATATCCTCTGACTTAGAGTTTTCTCCTATGACTTGACCAATGTAGATTTCTTGATTAATATCGATAAAGAAACGACCTCTATCTTGTAAACGATTTAATGCATATGCCGTTGCTTTACCAGCAGCAGAAGACACGATTGCTCCTTTTATATCCTCATTAAAATCACCTTTATAAGGTCCGTATTCACTAAACCTGTGGTTGATTATTGCTGTACCCGCAGTAGCTGTTAAAATCTTATTACGCAAACCTATCAGTCCTCTAGAAGGAATTGTAAATTCTAAATGTTGTAAATCTCCTTTAGGCTCCATAATCATTAAGTCACCTTTACGCAATGAAACTAAGTTGACTGCCTTTGAAGCCGCCTCTTCAGGAACATCGATAGACAATGTCTCCATTGGCTCACATTTCTTGCCATCAATTTCTTTGATAATTACCTGAGGTCTTCCCACTTGTAATTCATATCCTTCTCTACGCATTGTCTCAATCAATACAGATAGATGCAATACACCACGACCAAATACATTAAACTTGTCTTCAGAGTCAGTTGTTTCAACTTTCAATGCTAAATTCTTTTCTAGCTCCTTAAACAAACGATCACGTAAATGACGAGAAGTAACATATTTCCCCTCTTTACCGAAGAAAGGTGAATTGTTAATGGTAAACAACATACTCATTGTAGGTTGGTCAATTTCTGTTCTTGGCAATGCTTCTGGATTTTCTAAATCAGCAATTGTATCACCAATTTCAAAACCTTCAATACCTGTAATTGCACAAATATCTCCGCATGGAACTTTATCTACTTGAATTTTACCCATTCCTTCGAATACGTGTAATTCTTTAATTCTAACTTTCTTAGTGGTACCGTCAGCTTTACATAGCATGTAATCTTTACCTGCTTCTAAATCTCCACGGAATATACGACCAATCGCTATTCTTCCTGTAAATGAAGAAAAGTCTAACGAAGTAATCTGCATTTGAGGAGTTCCTTCATTGTATTTTGTTGCTGGAATTGATTCTATTACAGCGTCCAATAAAGGAATAATATTGTCTGTTTCATTTTGCCAATCTGTACTCATCCAATTGTTTTTGGCAGAACCATAAACTGTGGTAAAATCTAATTGCTCTTCTGTTGCCTCTAGTGCAAACATGAGATCAAAAACTTTTTCGTGCACTAAATCTGGAGTACAGTTTTCTTTATCAACTTTATTTACAACGACAATCGGAGTCAATCCTAATTCTAAGGCTTTCCCAAGTACAAATCGTGTTTGAGGCATTGGACCTTCAAAAGCATCAACTAATAACAAAACACCATCTGCCATTTTTAAGACACGTTCAACTTCACCACCGAAATCGGCGTGACCTGGAGTATCAATAACATTTATTTTTGTGTTCTTATAGTTAATAGATACGTTCTTTGAAAGAATTGTAATTCCTCTTTCACGCTCTAAGTCATTATTATCTAGCAATAAATCTTTGCGTTCTTTACGATCGTCTAAAATCTTTGCCTGGTCAATGATCTTGTCAACTAAAGTTGTTTTACCGTGATCTACGTGTGCTATGATAGCGATATTTCTAATTGGTTGCATGCTTGCTTATTTTGAAGCTGCAAAATTAGTGTTTTAGATTGAGATTTAAGGTTTTAATTGTGGTTTTATTTTTTCAAACCTATTTCTTCGCTTTCAGAGGCATCTGCTCGAAAAGAACTGGGCAATATATCTGGGATTAATTTAATCAGTAAAGGCAATAGCAGTGCCCCGCCAGGCAACATAAATACAGCAAAGGCAGGAATGCCCTTACAAATATCTAATAATTGCTCTTTCACCTTTTCTTTCTCTTGATCAGATAGTTTATTGTAAGTAGATTTCTTCAACAAAACAGCTAGCTCTTTACTCTCTTGAAACTCTTTTGCAAGCCGTTTCTTGTTTTTATAAATACTTTCTTTTATTTCTTCTAGTGCAGTGCTCACTATATTTTTCTCCTTTTGCGCTCTGTTTTAATTAAACTGAGTTCTCTACTGGTTTGTCCTGATACTGAGGTATTTTCTTCTGCTCTCCTGATTAAATAAGGCATCACATCTCTAACAGGCCCAAAAGGAACGTATTTCGCTACATTGTAACCTTCATTTGCTAAATTAAAACTGATGTGATCACTCATGCCGAACAATTGTCCAAACCATAAACGATAATCATTGGGTTTAATATTATACTTCTTTGCCAATTCCACAAGCAGTAAAGAGCTTTCTTCATTATGTGTTCCTGCAAAAACAGCCATTTTAGCGTGTTCCATCATATAACTTATCGCAGTATCATAATTGATATCTGTAGCCTTCTTATCTATACAGATAGGCGACGCATAGCCGTTTTCTTCCGCTCTTGCACGTTCTTTTTCCATATAAGCACCTCTCACCACCTTCATACCAATATGAAAACCTTTTTGATGCGCTTTTTGATGTAACCTTATTAAATAGTCCATCCTATCATGACGATACATTTGCAGCGTATTAAAAACAATTGCTTTTTCTGTATTATACAACTCCATTAATTCTTCTATTAAATGGTCCGCAGCATCTTGCATCCAACTTTCTTCTGCGTCAATCAATAGAGGTACATCTTTCTTCACAGCTTCTTTACAAACTGCATGATAACGTTCTACTACACGAATCCATTCTGACTTCTCATCAACCGTTAATGCTTTTCCTTCTGTGATTTTTTGATACAATGCAAAGCGGCCAAAACCAGTTGGTTTAAATACAGCATATGGAATTGCATTCTTTTCTTTCGCAAAATCAATTGTTTTCATCGTCTTTTCTAGAGCGTGATCGAATTGTGCTTCTGTCTCTTTTCCTTCTACCGAATAATCCAAAACAGCATGCACATTTTTCGCATACATTTTGTCAATATTTGGCAAACAGTCTTCTTCTGTTACACCACCACAAAAATGGTCAAATACTGTTGAACGAATTAATCCTTCTACAGGCAAATGCGCTTTTAATGCGAAATTTGTCACAGCTGTGCCAATTTTCACGAGCGGTTGACTTTCAATCATTTTAAATAAAAAAAATGCTCGCTCCAATTGTGAATCTGACTTTAGCGCAAATGCGATTTCTGTATTGTTAAAAAGTTTCATTGCTTATCGGTTGAAGAATTACAATACAAAGATAATTTTAAAGCGCAAATAATTCAATATTTTCTACTTAATTTGCGCTTTCAAATTTTACATAATGAAATCTATTCAGGCCATATCCTATTTTGTTCATTTTGACAACAATGGATACGAAGCATTAAATACACTAGTTGCATCAAAATCATACTCCTCTATTTTTATTTTAGTAGATGAAAACACCCATGAACATTGCTATGCTAACTTTATTCCTAAACTTGCAACTACATGTCCAATAGAATTGATAGAGATAGTGCCAGGAGAACTTCATAAAAACCTAGATACCTGTGTTGGTATTTGGAATGTACTAACGGAACTCAAAGCTGATAGAAAAAGTTTGCTGATTACTTTAGGAGGAGGGGTCCTCACGGATTTAGGTGGATTTGTTGCTGCTACTTTCAAACGAGGCATTGATTTTGTGAATATACCGACAACATTACTCAGCATGGTAGACGCATCTGTTGGCGGAAAAACGGGTGTGGACTTAGGCGTACTAAAAAATCAGATCGGATTGTTTGCCAATCCTGAAATGGTCATAATTGACCCCGATTATTTACCTACAGTTACTCCAAGAGAAATAAGATCTGGAATGGCCGAAATCATAAAATACGGTTTAACATATGATGTGGAATTGTATCGTACAATTATGGCGACACCCAATTTAAATATCGTCGACTTAATTCATCGTTCTATAGAAATTAAGAACACAATTGTTATAGAGGATCCTAAAGAGCAAAATAAGCGAAAAATTTTAAATTTTGGTCATACGATTGGACATGCTGTAGAATCGTATTATTTAGAATCTGAAAACAAAGAAAATCTAACGCATGGTGAGGCCATTGCCATTGGAATGATTGCTGAGTGTTATATCTCATCCAAACAACTAGATTTCCCTGAACATGAGCTCACCGCCCTGAAAAGAAGCATTACAAATTTATATGGCAAAGTAACCATCTCACAAGAAGATGTTAAACACATACTCACATATATGATCCATGACAAAAAAAATGTAGGAGGACAGGTAAATTTTGTGCTTTTGCATGATTTAGGTCATACAAAAATTGACTGTAACGTTTCCAATGAGCTCATTGAAGAGAGTATTGCCTACTACAACGTTTAATTTTTTTCAAGTAAAGAGGTGTAAATCTCCTCATAAATAGGCAAGATCCTTTTTAGTGAAAATTGTTTTGTATGCTCTTTTGCATTCATTTTAAACTGCTGCAATACATCTTCATTTTTTATGATTGCTAATGTGTTTTTAGCCATATCCTCTATGTCACCTATCGCACTCAAATAACCACTATAACCATGCTTATTCACCTCTGGCAGCCCTCCTGTATTAGTAGAAATCACTGCAGATTCTGCTGCCATTGCTTCAAGTGCAGCTAAACCAAAACTCTCCGTTTCTGAAGGTAGTAAAAAAACATCTGTATAACACAATAATTCTGCTACCTCGGAACTATTGCCTAAAAATATGACCTTGTTTTCAATTCCTAGTTCACTCACTAACAACTCTGCAGCTCTCTTATCTGGACCGTCACCTACCATCAATAATTTTGAAGGGACTGATCGCTGAACTACTTCAAATATTTTCACAACATCAAGTACTCTTTTTACAGGTCTAAAATTACTAATATGTGTACATATTCTTTCTTCCGGAGAAGCCAATGCAGCGCGTTGACAGTCTTTCTGACTATCTTTTGCATATTTATCTATGTCGATAAAGTTTTGCACTACTTTAATCGTATTGGAGATATTGAACAAGCGCAAGGTATCTTCTTTTAAACTCTGCGAAACTGTTGTTACTACATCAGAATTATTGATGCTAAACTCTGCTGCAGTTCGGTATGTTGGGTGGCTTCCAACTAATGTAATATCGGTTCCATGTAAGGTTGTAACAACTTTAATATCTAAGCCTTTTTCCCTCAACATTTGTTTCGCCATATAAGCTGCATACGCGTGAGGAATGGCATAATGTACATGCAGAATTTCCAATCTATGCCTCTCAATAACTTCAACCATTCTTGTAGATAAAGCAAGTTCGTAGGGTTGGTATTGAAACAATGGATATTCTTCCATTGCTACTTCATGAAAATGAAGATTGTGAGAAATAAAGTCGAGACGCACAGGTTGGTTATATGTAATAAAATGCACCTCATGTCCGTTGTCGGCTAAGGCCATTCCTAGCTCTGTAGCCACAACTCCACTTCCTCCAAATGTTGGATAACAAACAATTCCAATATTCATAAATATATGATTTATTTTAGTTGTAAAGATACTCCTTTCCCATAAAAGCTTTCATTTTAAAGGTGAAATAAATCATAAAACTTCAGTCATCTAAACAAAAGATCAAAACCTACGAAAAGGTAATGGCATCTTTAGAATTAACGATGAATACCTGGATTATGAACAAAAAAATCCTGCATCTAAAGTGCAGGATTTTTTTGTATTTTATGTACTGGTACTTCAATTAATAATCTCCTAACGTTTCAGGATTTTGAGCCAATGCTTCCTCTAACTGCGCATCGTTTGGAGCTTTACCATGCCAAGCATGTGTGTGCATCATAAAATCTACCCCATTACCCATTTCTGTGTGCAACAAAATACACACAGGCTTTCCTTTTCCTGTACGAGATTTTGCTTCTGCAACCCCCTCTAAAATTGAAGCAATGTCATTCCCTTTTACGATTTCTAGAACATCCCAACCAAAAGCTTCAAATTTTGCTTTGATACTCCCCATAGGCAATACATCATCTGTGGACCCGTCAATTTGTTTACCATTTAAATCTACGGTAGCAATTAAATTGTCAATTTTCTTTCCAGATGCATACATTGCAGATTCCCAAATTTGACCTTCTTGCAATTCTCCATCACCATGAAGGGTATAAACTAAATGACTATCATTGTTTAATTTCTTAGCTTCTGCAGCTCCAATACCTACACTCATTCCTTGTCCTAAAGAACCTGAAGCAATTCTAATTCCTTCCAAACCTTCATGCGTAGTTGGGTGTCCTTGAAGACGTGTATTTAATTTTCTAAAGCTCGCTAGTTCTTCAACAGGAAAAAAACCTGTATGTGCTAACACACTGTAAAAAACAGGAGAAATATGACCATTCGACAAAAAGAATAAATCCTCATCAACACCATCCATATTAAAATCTGTAGCATACTCCATCACCTCTTGATACAAGACAGTAATAAACTCTGCACATCCGAGTGAACCTCCAGGATGACCAGAATTTACGCCATGCACCATGCGTAAAATATCTCTTCTAACTTGTTGTGTAAAAATTTCTAAACGTTGTACTGTTGTAGACATGTTGTGTTTTGTTTTGTTGATGACAAAAATAGGCTAATAAATGGTTTTAGCAAGTACCTATTTTAAGTTTTTATTGACATCCAACAAGATGTTTTAAAAAAGCCTATTTTGTTACTTTTTTTTATTCATCATAACTTACGAGACTCTTTTAAAAAAAGGGAGAACAATCAAATATTACTTTAGAAAATGCGACTACAGAAACCTGCACTTTTACAAATAGAAAAAGGAATTAGCAATTAAGAACTATTTAGAAATGGAGATAACAATGAAATTAAATGAGGATGTACTAGGAGGTAAATAGGCGGCAATAAACAACAATAACTTTTGGAAAATGCCTTATGTTTTTTGTTTTTTCTTTTTCGCAGCTGGAAATAAGACATTGTTCAAAATCAATCGATACCCCGGTGAATTTGGATACACGTCTAATTCTGTTTTAGGATCTCCCACCCGATGTTGATAATCTTCAGGATCGTGTCCGCCATAAAAGGTAAACATTCCTTTTCCTTTTGTACCGTGTATATATCTCGCTTCTCTATTTGTTTTATTTTCACCCATTACCAATACTGAAGATTTTATAGATGCTCTGTCAAATGCTGTCGTTTGTCCCATAAATCCTTTTACCAACTGCGTATGATTTTGGGTGAGCATCGTTGGCACTGCATCCCATTTTGCGGAATATTCTTGCAGGTAAAAATAATCTGATGTTTTTGAAATTCTGCGCTTACGCGTCATATCAATAGATGAAAACTCATAGGTTGTTGGATTGCGAACGAGTGTGTAGTTTTCAAAAGCGAAGGTTTTACTGAAATCTAACTTCGATTGATATTGAGGCTCTGACGCATCACCATCAAACATAGCTTCAGCAATGTCTACTCCCTCAGCAGAGAGGGCAATATCAAAACTATCAGTTGCCGAGCACATGGCAAACATAAATCCCCCACCAATAACATAATCTCTTATTTTCTTGCTAACCGCTAGCTTTTGTTGGGAAACTTTTTCATATCCTAATTTTTTGGCTAATGCCTCCGCTTTTTGCTTTCGTTCTACATACCACGGTGCTGTCCGAAAAGAACCATAGAAACGACCATATTGACCCGTAAAATCTTCATGATGCAAATGCAACCACTCGTATAAGAGGAGTTTATCTAACAATACTTCTTCATCGTAAACAACATCAAATGGAATTTCGGCGTATTTCAAAACCATGGTTACGGCATCATCCCAGGGCATTTTATCTTTTGGTGAGTACACCGCAATTTTCGGCGCCTTTTCGAGAATAACAGCGTCTTGATTCTTAGATGGAGAAGAAATATCTTCTAAAATAATTTCCGCTTTGGTATTTGAAATTATCTGATACGATACGCCTCTGATTTTACACTCGTTTACAACCCTATCTGAATGCGCAATAAGAAATGCACCACCATCATAATTCAACAACCATTTTGCTTTCACATTATTCTCAAGAGCATAGAAAACAATTCCATATGCTTTTAAATGGTTTTGCTGGTTTTCTGCACTCATTGGCACGTAAATGAACGATGCCATAAGAGCATTTGTACAAAATAAAAACGTAAGTATGGAGAGTGTAAATTTCATATAAAACTAAAATACACAATTCTATGAAAGGAATTGTGTATTTCTTATGTAATCTATACTAATTTTTTAAAAAGGTACATCTCCTCCATCATCCTCTACACCAAAAGCATCTTTAGGGCTAATAAATTGATCAGGAGAAACATTCATACTTGATTGGAATTCACTACTACCCTGCTCTTCTAAATCAGAGAACAATGCAAGGTGTCCTGTAAACTTTAAACGAATATTGTCTAAGCCTCCATTACGATGCTTTGCAACAATAAACTCTCCTTGTCCCTCACATGGCGAGTGATCGTCGTCGTCCCATTCTGTAACTCCATAATATTCGGGTCTAAAGATAAAGGATACAATATCTGCATCTTGTTCAATAGCACCAGATTCACGTAAATCAGATAACAAAGGCCTTTTAGAGCCTCCTCTTGTTTCTACAGCACGCGATAGCTGCGATAGCGCAATTACAGGAACCGACAATTCCTTTGCCAATGCTTTTAAATTCCTCGAAATAGTAGATATTTCTTGTTCTCTATTCCCACCAGATCCTCCGGCAGTCATTAATTGCAAGTAATCAATTACTAGTATTTTCACCCCATGTTGAGACACCAGACGTCTTGCTTTTGCTCTTAGATCGAAAATTGATAACGAGGGAGTATCATCTATATAAATAGGCGCATCAGACAACTGCTTTACCTTGACATTCAATTGCTCCCATTCGTGTGCTTCTAAATTTCCTTTACGCAGTTTTTCTGATGTCAATCCTGTTTCAGAAGAAATCATACGCATGATTAACTGAACAGAAGACATCTCTAATGAAAATACCGCTACCGGATGATTAAACTTTATGGCCATATTTTTTGCCATCGATATTACAAAGGCTGTTTTACCCATACCCGGACGCGCAGCGATAATAATTAAATCTGAAGGTTGCCAGCCCGATGTTAAGGCATCTAACTTTGTAAAACCTGTAGCCAAACCAGACATACCCTCTTGATTAGAGATGTCTTGAATTTTCTTAAGAGCTTGCTTTACAAGATCTCCTGCATCTTCGGAACCTTTCTTTAAGTTTCCTTGTGTTACCTCAAATAACTTACCCTCTGCTAAATCT
Source organism: Polaribacter sp. (assembly GCA_042094215.1). GTDB lineage: Bacteria > Bacteroidota > Bacteroidia > Flavobacteriales > Flavobacteriaceae > Polaribacter. The sequence continues at coordinate 20,157 of JBELDQ010000006.1, forward strand.
AACAAGTCAAATACATCAATGGTCTCATCATAGGCATTTTCTATAATATCACTAGAGATAGAAATTAATTTACGTTGAATGTATTTTTGGAGAATAATACGCGCATGGTACTCAATATGTGCTGAGGAGGCAACTTTCTGCGTAAGGTTGATTAGATAAAAGTCTCCCCCAACTACATCCAACTTCCCGTCTTTTCTTAATTGTGCTGAAACGGTTAACAAATCGGTAGGTTCAGAGTTTTGAAACAGCGTGTAAATGGCTGCATATATTTCTTGGTGCCTTTTGTCGTAAAAAGCCTCGGGATGTAAAATATCAATAACATCGTCAATCCCTTTCTTATCAATCATCATTGCACCGAGAACAGCCAACTCCAAATCTAAAGCTTGAGGCGGGACTTTCCCTTTCTCTAAGCCAATGATTTTAGTTTTATCTATCTTCTTCCCCGGAACAAATTTTGTTTTCTCCATAGTACAAATGTAGCTTTTTAGGTTGGTATTTTGAACGAGAATTTTCATTTTCTTTATCCACAATATTTGTTCATTAAAATGTTATTAAATTGTTGATAAAAAGATCAGACATCCATAAATTCATTATTTTTGATTTTATGAAAAACAAAAGACTCAATATATTCTTGACTGTTTTACTCGGAGTTCAAATTTTGTTCGTACAAATTGTGAGCAATTACCCAAGCTTCATTGAAGAATATTACTCAAAAGGAGTTTACCTCTTTACCAGCAAGCTATTACGTCTTGCTTTAGGATGGATTCCTTTTTCATTTGGCGATGTATTCATTGGTATTTTTCTATTTTTAATTTTACGTTTTCTTTACAAACTAATACGAGATAGATTTCAAAATTTTAAAGAAAAAATTCTACAAGCTATTGGAGTAATTTCAATAATATATAGCTGTTTTTATTGGTTTTGGGGTTTCAATTATTTTAGAGAACCTCTATCAAAAAACTTAGGCCTGCAGCAAACTAAATATACCACAAGTGAACTTGTTGAAGTTACAAAAAAAATCGCTCAAGAACTAGACAGTATCCATCTAACAATTTCAAAAAATGATACGCTGGTTATCCAAAGTCCATATTCTACAAAAGAACTATACAGCATGTCATTGATTGCTTATCGTAATGTTTCTAAAGAGTTTCCCCAGCTGTCATACGAGTATGCCTCAATAAAGAGCTCGTTAATGAGCACATTGCAATCATATAACGGTACCTCAGGGTATTTAAATCCTCTCACCGGTGAAGCACAAGTGAATGACAAAATTCCTAAAACAGGATACCCCACCACAGTGTGTCATGAAATAGCACATCAAATAGGTTTTGCAGCAGAAAACGAGGCGAACTTTATAGGGTATATAGCTACCTTGTCTCATGACGACCTCTATTTTAAGTATGCTGCATATCGCATGGCTTTTGGATATTTAATCTCTGAAGTAAAAAAACATAACGCTACGATTTTTAATGAAATTATTAGGGGAGTCAACAAAGGAGTTCTAAAAGACTACAGCAGCAGTGCTTCTTTTTGGAACCAATATCAAAACCCTATAGAACCTTATTTAAAGAAAGGATACAACTCCTATTTAAAAGCGAATAAGCAAACAAAAGGAATTCAGTCCTATCATTATGTGGTTGATTTAATTATTGCCTACAATAAATTCAAACAACAAATAAACTCTTAAGATAATGTTAAATTCAGTTTAAATAGATTTTAAGAAAGGAGTTCTCAATAAATTTAACGTTCTAAAGCAAAACGAATGAAACAACAACTCACATTATTCATGATTTTGTGCACTTTAATTGCACAGTCACAAGAATACTTCCCAACAAATTCAGGTATCAAAACTACAAAGAACACCACTGTAGCTTTTACCAATGCCCAAATTTACGTAACACCAACACAAATTATTCAAAAAGGAACCTTGCTTCTGCAAGATGGTAAAGTACTTGCGGTTGGAAAAAAAATACGTATTCCCAAAGGAACAAAAACTGTAGATCTCGCCGGAAAGTTTATCTACCCTTCTTTTATTGAAGTATATTCCGATTTTGGAATAAAAAAACCAAATAGACCCAGTAGCTCCGGTTCTTCAAGGCAATATGAAGCGAATAGAAAAGGCTATTATTGGAATGATCATATCAGGCCGGAAACAAATGCTTTTACGCACTTTTCTTATGATACTAAAAAGGCATCAACATTATTAAAGGCTGGTTTCGGTGTTGTTAACACCCATTTAAAAGACGGTATCATAAGAGGAAACGGTGTATTAGTCGCTTTAAATTCAAACTCTACAAACGCCTACCGTATCTTAGATCCGAAATCTGCACAATACTTAGCATTAGGTAAAAGTAGAATGTCTAGACAAGCGTACCCTACCTCTTTTATGGGTAAAACTGCTTTGTTACGCCAAGTTTATATGGATGCGAACTGGTACCAAAGCGGAAATGCAAAAAATAGAGACATGTCTTTGGAAGCGTTACTAGGTAATACAACCTTATCTCAAATATTTGATACAGATGGGAATAATCTAAATGCAATAAGGATGGACAAAGTGGGTGATGAACATGGCATTCAGTATAGCTTTATTGGCTCTGGTCATGAATATGAAAATATTAATGAGATCAAACAAATGAATGCGACTATGATTGTCCCTGTCAATTTTAGAAAGCCATATGATGTTTCCAATCCATATCTAGCAAATGAGCTTGAATTAAATGATATGCGAAGGTGGAATCAAGAGCCTGCTAATTTAGCGGTACTTGCGAAAAACAAGGTCAATTTTACCATTACCTCACACACACTCAAATCGACTAAAGATTTTCTTAAGAATATTCAGAAAGCAATTGCGCATGGTTTGACTGAAACGAAAGCATTGGAGGCTTTAACAACCATACCTGCACAATTATTAGGGAAATCAAGTACCATTGGAACATTGGAAAAAGGGAAGCATGCGAACTTCTTAATAACCTCAGGAGAAATCTTTCATAGTAGAACTAAAATCTACGAAAATTGGGTACAAGGAAACAAACATGTTATCAATAACATGAACATTCTAGATGCTCGTGGTACATATACGGTAAACTACAAGAACAAGAAGCTCTCCCTTGTTATCTCTGGTAAAATAGAGAAACAAAAAGGCGTATTGAAGCATGGGGACAAAACATTGAAAACTACCTTTTCTTTTCAAAACAATTGGGTTCAAATCACTTTAAACAATGAGGAAAACAAAACAAAATTCAGTCGTTTTATAGGAAGTTTTTCTAAAGCAAATGATTCATTTCTTGGAAAAGTAATTGATGAGAACGGAAATGAGTCCACTTGGAGCGCCTTTTCAACGACATCAAACAAAGCTGTAGTTTCTAAAGCGAAGAAAGTAGCAAATAAAAAAACACCTTTTGTATCACCTGTCACTTTTCCGAATGTGGGATATGGCTTTGCCTCTGCCCCAAAACAAGAAACGATTCTATTTAAAAACGCCACCGTTTGGACTAGTGAGAAAGAAGGAATTTTGAAGAATACAGATGTTCTGTTGAAAAATGGTAAAATTGTAGAAATCGGTAAAAATTTAGCCGCTCGAGGTGCGAGAATTGTAGATGCCACCAACAAGCATCTAACGGCAGGAATTATTGATGAGCATACGCATATTGCACTTTCTTCCTCTAATGAATCGGGGCACAACTCTGTGGCCGAAGTTACCATGGAAGATGCCATCAACCCTTCAGATATGAATATCTATAGAAATTTAGCCGGAGGGGTTACCTCTGCACAATTATTGCATGGGTCTGCAAACCCAATTGGAGGAAGATCGGCTATTGTAAAGTTAAAATGGGGTGAAACGGCAGAAAATATGGTCTATAAAAACACACCAAAATTTATCAAGTTTGCCTTAGGAGAAAATGTAAAACAATCACGCTATACCTCTAGTTTTAGATTTCCGCAAACCAGGATGGGTGTTGAACAAGTATATGTCGATTACTTTCAAAGAGCCAGAGAGTATGCTGTTTTAAAGAAAAGCGGGAAGCCCTATAGAAAAGACCTCGAGCTAGAAGTATTGGTAGAAATTTTAAATAAAGAACGTTTTATTACATGTCACTCGTACGTGCAAAGTGAAATTAATATGTTGATGAAAGTTGCTGAAAAATTTAACTTTAACATCAATACATTTACCCATATTCTAGAGGGCTATAAAGTTGCTGATAAAATGAAAACTCATGGGGTTGGCGGTTCTACTTTTTCTGATTGGTGGGCCTATAAATATGAGGTAAATGATGCCATTCCTTATAATGCAGCTATCATGCACAATCAAGGTGTTATAGTTGCTATCAATTCAGATGATAGAGAAATGTCAAGAAGATTAAATCAAGAAGCTGCAAAAACCATAAAATACGGAGGTATGTCTGAGCTTGACGCTTGGAATACAATTACAATTAACCCAGCGAAATTATTGCATTTAGATAAACAAACAGGAAGTATCAAAGTAGGAAAAGATGCAGATGTTGTTTTATGGACAGATCATCCAATGTCTATTTATGCAAAGGCAGAAACTACCATTATCGATGGTATTGTGTATTTTGACTTAACACGTGACTTAGCGCAAAGAAAAGCGGTAAAAAAGGAACGCAGTCTTCTAATGAACATGATGTTACACGAAAAGAATAATGGAGGACAGGTACAAGCACCAAAGAAAAATGTAAAGAGAGAATTTCATTGCGACACAGAAGAAACAGCACTAAATGAGTAAGATTATGAAAAAACAACAACTATATAGCATCCTAATGTTCTTATTAATTGGACATAGTTTCGCACAACAAACACCAGCTTCAAAACAATCCGTGGCCTATTCTATAGAAGGGGCAACCGCACACTTAGGAGATGGAAGCATCATTGAAAATTCACTGATTATGTTTGCAGATGGAAAAATCTCTTTTGTAGGATCTGCGAACCTTAAGATTGGGAGAATAGGTAGCGTTATTCAGGCAAAAGGGAAACATGTTTATCCAGGGTTCATAGCTGCAAATTCAACCTTAGGACTCGGAGAAATTGATGCTGTAAAAGCTTCTTTAGATGTAGAAGAGGTAGGAAGTATGAATCCACATATTAGAAGTCTAATTGCTTACAATACGGAATCTAAAGTGATAGAAAGCATGCGCCCTAATGGGGTATTAATGGGGCAAATTACACCACGGGGTGGACGCATCTCAGGAACGTCATCTGTTGTTCAATTTGATGCCTGGAACTGGGAAGATGCAGCTATGAAAATTGATGATGGAATTCATATGAATTGGCCAACAAGTATTACCTATGGTAGATGGTGGTTAGGCGAAGACCCTGCGGCTAAATTAAATAAAAAATATGCTGAAAGCATTGAAAAGCTATCCGATTATATTCATCAATCTAAAGATTATTTGAATGGAGCTAAAGTTCCTAAAAACTTGGAGTTTGAAGCCTTAAAAGGACTGCTAGATGGCTCAAAAAAACTATACATCCATACCCATGGTGAAAGAGAAATTACCGATGCGATACATTTTGCAAATACCTTCGGATTCAAATTAGTCATCGTTGGAGGCGATGAAGCACATAAAGTTGCACATCTTTTAGTAAAAAATAACATTCCTGTTGTATTAGAGAGAGCTCACAGAATCCCGAATGGAGATGATTCTGATTACGATTTGTCTTACAGATTGGCGAAATTATTACTAGATAAAGGTATTGTTGTTGCTGTAGGAATGGATGGACAAATGGAACGTATGAATACACGAAATTTACCGTTTTATGTAGGCACCTATGCTGCGCATGGTATTGATAAAGAAGAGGCGTTAAAAATGATTACTTCAAATGCTGCCAAAATTTTAGGTATCGACGATAAGGTTGGGAATCTTGCAGTTGGTAAAGATGCTACTCTCTTTATTTCTGAAGGAGACGCGCTAGACATGAGAGGAAATATCATTTCTAATGCCTTTATACAAGGAAGAAAGTTGAGTTTAAAGACACATCAAACAAGGCTTTGGAAACGCTACGAAACAAAATATAAAAATCAATAATTAAAAAAGGCGCTGATACATCAGCGCCTTTTTTAATTTAGTATACTGACATAGTTCTCTAGAAAACAACTTGTTTTTTGACCTGAAATAGATACATTTGTCATGTATGAAAGAAATTCACAGTATTCAAAATCCGACCATAAAAAAGATCTTAAAGCTTCAAGATAAAGCTCGAGAACGCAAAAAAATGGGCTTATTTGTCATCGAAGGAAAACGAGAAATAGAATTAGCATTAACAGGGGGCTATCAATTAAAAAGTCTCTTTATCTGCGAAGGTGTTATACCTAGTACTGAATTAGAAAAATTTTTCAATACAACCACTGAAATCATATCGATTTCAAAAGAGGTGTACAAAAGAATTGCCTACCGAGATACGACAGAAGGAATTATGGCCCTTGTAGAAACAAAAGACTTTTCTTTAGAAACTATTAAATTTAATACAACTACCCCGTTGGTTTTAGTTGCTGAATCAATAGAAAAACCGGGAAATATAGGTGCGTTACTTCGCACCTCAGATGCTGCAAATATTGATGCTGTACTCATAGCAAATCCAAAAACAGATCTTTTCAATCCAAACAGTATTCGATCGAGTGTAGGCTGTTTGTTTACCAATCAAATTGCCACAGGAACCTCAAAGGAAATTATCGAATTCTTAGACAGAAATGATATTGATATATATGCCGCAACATTGCAAAATTCAAATCCATATCATAAAGAAAACTTTACCAAAGCAACGGCTATTGTTGTAGGTACAGAAGCTACTGGATTGACAGCCGAATTTAGAAAAGCTGCTAAGCAAACGATAAATATTCCAATGCAAGGAGCCATAGATTCAATGAATGTATCGGTAGCTGCCGCAATTACTTTATTTGAAGCAAAAAGGCAACGTAATTTTTTATAAGATGCCCCCTACTGCCCTATTTTATATAATTATTGGAGTGCTTGTGATTAACTACGCTAAAGACTTAGTGCTAGATACATTAAATTCAAAACATTTTAATGATTCTATTCCATCAGACCTAGCTGATGTATATATGAAGTCTGACTATGAAAAATCACAAGCTTATAAAAATATAACAGCTAAATTTTCTTCATTTCATCAATTGTATTCGCTAGCGTTAACGCTTCTTTTTTTCTTTTTTAATGGCTTCAAATATGTCGATGAAATTGCAAGAAATAGTAGTGAAAATTCAATTGTCATTACCTTAGTTTTCTTTGGAATCATTGCACTTGGTTCTGACTTGTTGAACACGCCATTCTCTTGGTATAAAACTTTCATTATTGAAGAAAGGTATGGTTTTAACAATACAAGTAGAACTACCTTTATTTTAGATAAACTAAAAAGTATTTTAGTTCTCATACTAGTAGGAGGAGGACTTTTATCTTTAATTGTATGGTTTTACGAATTTGCAGGAACTGACTTTTGGATGTATGCGTGGGTCTTGGTTGCATTATTTACTTTATGTGTGAATATGTTCTACTCAAAATTAATTGTTCCATTGTTTAATAAGCAACAACCATTAGAAGAAGGGCCACTAAAAAATGCGATTCAAAAATACACGCAAACCGTTGGTTTTCATCTAAATGACATTTTCGTGCTGGATGGCTCAAAACGTTCATCAAAAGCAAATGCTTATTTTTCTGGTTTTGGAAAACAAAAAAGGATCACTTTATACGATACCTTAATACATGATTTGGAAACTGATGAGATTGTTGCTGTCTTAGCACATGAGATTGGTCATTACAAGCATAAACACATCGTAGTTAACTTGATTACTTCCATTTTACTCACAGGGTTTACACTATGGCTATTGTCTGTTTTTATTAGTTTCCCTATTTTATCTAAAGCGCTGGGTGTTGCTATTCCAAGCTTTCACATCGGTTTTATTGCTTTTGGAATTCTATACACTCCTTTCTCAGAAGTTATAGGAGTAATTATGAATCTAATCTCTCGTAAATTTGAATATCAGGCAGATAATTACGCAAAAGAAACATTTGCTGCGGCACCTTTAATA
>JBELDQ010000007.1:0-25503 GCA_042094215.1 Polaribacter sp.
TACTGTGAAATTGCATCTTCAGAACCGTCTCGATGCCTGTGTTCATGTTTCAAGGATATTAATTGATTTTTACCGCGCGTAAAAATCCAAGTACGAGATGCATCTTCTCCAACAAAAAAGGGAATCTTAATGGTATTCTCAGCACAAGAGCGAACATGTATTACTAATTTCTCTCCCACAAAACCATCACCTTCTTTACCTCCCTTGACAATAGTACCTTCAAAGGCTTTTCCGCAATGCGTCTGAAGCGCATTCCAAAACAATACTGAGTTGGGTACTTCTTGACTTAGCAATTGCAAGGGCAATAGCAGTATATATAAACATTTCTTCATGAGTTTTCATTTTTAAGTGAACAAGATAAAAAAATACAACATCAAATCAGTAAAAAACATGCATTCATGTGCAAGAACTGTAGTTCCAACTAAAAGCACTGTAAAACATCTTTTTTTTTCATATACTGTTATTAGAAAACAACTCCAATAACACTATTAAACTCAAACAGCAGAATATTGTATTGCTCTACAGGTATTGCTTTAGATAAAGATTTACACGTCTAATAGAAAGAAAAGAGCCCCATAACAAAAGAGATAAATGAAAAAAGCAAAGCCCCAAATTATAGTGCCATTGATTGTGAATTCACAGCATACAAAACAGACATCTCCCTCCATCGATAGAGTTCCTGAAGTCAAAAAGAACGCAAATTTTGAGGTAGAAGTTACCAGAGACATTCTCTATGCAGAGGGACTGTATCATGACAGCGTCAATAGTCCTAATTACCTCAAAAAACCGCTGAAACTAGATGTTTATGAGCCCAACAACAAGCAAAAAAACAGACCGGCCTACATGTTCATACATGGAGGGAGTTTTATCAACGGCTCTAAGGAGCAAGCAGCCATCATTGAGTTAGCACATTTCTACACGTCGAGAGGGTGGGTATTTATTGCGATTGATTATCGACTAAGCTCAGATTTTGGAACTGTACCTCAAGAATGGCTAAACTATGCTGTTCATATACCCCCCGAACGTGTTTCACAATTTCTAGCCATGTACCCCGCTCAAAGAGATGCGAAGGCCGCAGTGCGATGGCTTGTAGCCAATGCCGAAACATACAGCATCAACACAAACTACATTACCATTGGAGGAGCCTCAGCCGGAGCCATAATAGCCATTAGCATTGGCATCTCTAACGAAGAAGATTTTCGAGATGAAATTGACATCAACAATGATCTAACACTGAGCACCTCAAATCTTCATCAAAGCTATTCTGTACAAACGATTATTGATTATTGGGGCTCAAAAATTGGACTTGACCTACTCGAAAACATTTATGGAAAATCATATTTTAACGGCAAAATCCCACCTTTATTCATTGTACACGGAACTGAAGATGCAACAGTTCCATTTAGCCATGCAGAAGACTTAAAATCTATATATAAGGCTCACAAGGTGCCACTTGCCTATTATCCAATTCAAGGAGCTGGACATGCTGTGTGGGATGCGACCGTAGCTAAAAAAGGCATAAAAACACTAGCATTTGAGTTTATGGTTGCAAAGCAACAGCTTATTGTAAGCTAAAAAAGGAACGGTAAAAAATCTAAATTCTTGAAATTAAACCAAGAAATATTTTAAAAAAAATACAAACAAAAAACGCTCCAAAATTGTGGAGCGTTTTTTTATATTAAATTTTATAGAAGACCTATAAAGCCAATACCTCTTGAACTTTATCAGCAGCTTCTTGAAATTCTGTAGCAGAAATAATTTCCATTCCACTAGAATCAATCAATTCTTTCGCTTCTACAGCGTTTGTTCCTTGTAATCTACAAATGATAGGCACATTAATTCTGTCTCCCATGTTTTTGTATGCATCTACAACTCCCTGTGCTACTCTATCGCAACGTACAATACCTCCAAAGATATTTACTAAAATTGCTTTTACATTTGGATCTTTTAAAATAATACCAAATGCAGTTTCTACACGTGCAGCATCTGCTGTACCTCCAACATCTAGGAAGTTTGCTGGATCTCCACCTGCTTGCTTAATTAAATCCATAGTTCCCATTGCTAGTCCAGCTCCGTTTACCATACACCCAACATTACCATCTAAATCTACATAGTTTAAACCTGCCGCTTTTGCCTCAACTTCAATAGGATTCTCCTCTCTTAAATCGCGCATTTCTGCATAATCTTTATGACGGTACAATGCATTTTCATCTAAGGTTACTTTTGCATCAACAGCTAAGATTTTAGAATCTGATGTCTTCAATACAGGATTGATTTCGAACATTGAAGAATCTGACTTGATATACGCAGTATACAAAGCAGAAACAAATTTTGTCATTTCTTTCAATGCAGCACCAGACAATCCAAGGTTAAAAGCAATCTTACGCGCCTGGAAAGGCAACAATCCCATGGTAGGATCGATTTCTTCGGTAAAAATTAAATGCGGTGTTTCTTCTGCCACCGTTTCAATATCCATTCCACCTTCTGTAGAATACATAATCATATTTTTACCAGTGCTTCTGTTTAACAAAACAGACATGTAATATTCTTCTGGCTCAGCATCTCCAGGATAATAAACATCTTCACAAATTAACACTTGATTTACTTTCTTTCCTTCTGCAGAAGTTTGCGGTGTTACCAACATCATTCCAATGATGTCGTTAGAAATAGTTTCTACTTCTGCTAAGTTTTTAGCCAACTTAACACCTCCACCTTTTCCACGTCCACCTGCATGAACCTGAGCTTTTACAACATACCAGCTTGTTCCTGTTTCTGTTGTTAATTGTTTTGCTGCATCTACAGCGTCTTTATGGTTACTAGCTACAATACCGCGTTGAATTCTAACGCCAAAGCTACTTAAGATTTCTTTTCCTTGATATTCGTGTAAATTCATGTTTGAGAATATTTATTATCGAGACAAAAATACAAATTCAATTGAGAATACATCAGTAAAAAGGATAAAATAAACGACAAATATTTTTGATAAAAAAAACAAAAAAATCACAGGATAAATTAACATGATTTTATGAAAATTACATTTCAACATAAATACTTTTGCTATGCAAATAATTACAATGCTAAGAAGAATGAAAAGCTCATCAATTATATTTTACCTCGCTCTTTTCAATTGCGCCTTGCTTTTTTCGCAAGCGAAGGAATCTAAAAAAGTATTACAAACAAAAAGAGTTGTTGGAGCAGCACCTAAAATAGACGGTCTATTGACGGATGAAGCATGGAAAGGCGCAGAGATTGCAAAAGATTTTGTGATGCTACGACCAACTAATGGTGATAGCGAATTGGAAACGCACAAAACAACTGTAAAAGTGCTTTATGACGACAATGCAATCTACATCAGCGCCATGCTCATAGAGCCAGATCCTTCAAAAATTGCCATGGAGTTTACCAACAGAGATAATATTGGTCAAACTGATTTTTTCTTAGTTACCTTGAATCCTAACAATGACGGACTCAATGCAACTGAATTTATTGTGATGAGCACCGGAACCCAAGCAGATGCAACTATTTCTCGTGGGGATGAAGATTTTAGTTGGAGTGCTGTTTGGAAAAGTGCTGTAAAAATACAGGACAACGGGTGGTCTGTGGAAATGAAAATACCCTATGCTGCTTTGCGATTTTCGAATGAAAACGTACAAACTTGGGGGGTTAATTTTCACAGAAAAATGGTCGCTAAGAATGCCCAATACACATGGAGTCATATTGACAATACGAAGGGAATCTGGACACAATATGACGGAGTTCTTAAAGGCATAGAAAATATCAAACCGCCCACTAGATTGAGTTTTTACCCATACGCATCGACCACTGCTAGTAGTTATAATGGCGAAACAACTTACAACAATAGTTTAGGAATGGACTTGAAATATGGAATTACAGAAAATTTCACATTAGACCTTACCTTGATTCCTGATTTTGGCCAAGCTGCCTTTGACAACATCACATTAAACTTAGGTCCGTTTGAGCAACGATTTTCAGAACAACGACAATTTTTCACAGAAGGTACAGAGTTATTTAACAAAGGAGATTTGTTCTATTCGCGTAGAATAGGAAATAGACCTGTTGGTTATGATGCCGTTGCTGATGAATTAAAAGACAGCGAAGAAATCATCGACAACCCTGGAAAAGTAAACATGCTGAATGCGGTGAAGATTTCTGGAAGAACAAAAGAAGGTTTAGGCATCGGTTTTTTCAATGCAATTACAGAAAAAACAACAGCAACTATCAAGAGAAGTGCTACCGAAGATACAGCAGAGTCCTTCTATAAAAAAACAACAGAGCCTTTTGCCAACTACAATTTACTGGTACTCGATCAGCAGTTTAACCAAAATTCATCCGTAAGCTTTGTCAACACCAATGTAATGCGAGAAGGAGAATTTAGAGACGCAAATGTTACCGGCTTAATGTATCGTTTAATCAACCCTTCAAATACCTACTTTATTGATGGGCATTTAAAAATGAGCAACATCAATGAAGCTGGAATCAAAGAAACAGGGTATAGCTTTGACACGAGTATTGCCAAGATTTCCGGAGAATGGCAAGGAGAGATAGGATACAATTTTCAGGACGATAAATTTAACATTAATGATCTTGGATTTCAGAGAAGAAATAACAATCAAACCATCTATTCTTGGGTTGGTTATTCAATCTTAAAACCTGTAGGAAATTTCAATAATTTAAGAGTTAATTTTAATCTGAGAAATCGCTTTTTACATACACCAGGAGTCTATACAGGGAACTCTTATAGACTTCGATTTTTTGCCATGACAAGAGAACGTTTAGCTTTCGGACTCACTTTGAACGGGAAACTAGGAAAACAAAAAGATTTCTTTGAACCTCGCAGACCCATAGCAGATCAGGTTTATTTGGAAAGAAATCCAGAAATGGAACTTGATGGATTCATTTCTACAGACTTTCGAAAAAAATTCGCCATTGATCTAGGAGGTTCTGTCAAAAATATTCAGGGAACTGACCAATCAGAGTTTGGTATTAAAATTGAACCTAGATATCGTTTCAGTAATAAAATGTTGTTTGTTTATGGATTTAACTTCTACAGTGCCAAAAACGATATTGGATTTGTAGCTGACCAAAATGATGGGGTTATTATAGGAAAAAGAAAATCCAACTCTTTTGAAAACAATTTATCGAGCAGATATAGTTTTAGCACAAAATCATCACTCTCGCTTTCTTTTAGACACTTTTGGCAAACGGTAGCATACAACAGTCAATTTTACACGCTAAATTCAGCAGGAGGACTAAATGGCAACAACTACGCAGGAGACCACGATGTCAATTACAATAGCTGGAATCTCGACCTAAATTACTTCTGGGAGTTTGCACCTGGAAGTCAATTAATCGTATTCTACAGAAATTCTATTTTTAACGAAAACAATGCGTCAAACTTAAATTTCGGTTCTAATTTAAATGACTTATTTGAACAGCCTGCAACAAATACATTCTCCTTAAAATTTGTCTATTTTATTGATTACAACAAACTAAAAAACATCTTTTAACATAGTATTTTATTGACATAGACGTGCTTTGCTGTGAAACCTTCACCTTGATTTGTTTCAAAATCTCTATATTTTTAATACATTCGCTGTACTGAAATGACACCATGATAAAAGCTGAAAATATTTTTAAATCCTTTGGAGAGGTATCCGTTTTAAAAGGCGTTGATCTTCATATAAAAAAGGGAGAAATAGTTGCTATTGTAGGTCCTTCTGGAGCCGGAAAAACAACACTCTTACAAATTTTAGGGACCTTAGATAAGCCTGAAAATACACCTGATTTTGAACTTCTTTTAAACAATATCTGTTTAACTGATATTGCAGACAAAGACCTTTCTAAATTCAGAAATGAGCACATTGGTTTCATTTTTCAATTCCACCAATTGCTTCCTGAATTCACCGCACTTGAAAATGTATGCATCCCTGCATTTATTGCAAAAAAAGAAAAAAAAGAAACTGAAAAAAGAGGTAAAGAATTACTGAATTTTTTAGGACTTGAGCATCGATATAACCACAAACCAAATCAACTTTCTGGAGGCGAACAACAACGTGTTGCTGTTGCCAGAGCATTGATCAATAGTCCGGCTGTTATTTTTGCAGATGAACCGAGTGGTAATCTTGATTCCGCATCGGCAAAAAACTTACACAATCTTTTTTTTGAGTTAAGAGATAGATTTGGACATACCTTTGTCTTAATTACTCACAATGAAGAATTGGCTTCGATGGCAGATAGAAAATTAACCATGAAAGATGGTACCATTTTATGAAAGCAACACTAGACGAACTCATTGTATTTCTCAAAAACCCTACAGTAGGCAAAGCTAAAGATGCAACATTTAGAGACCGATTAAAAACATTTTTTAACCTGTTCTTTATCAGTCTAACGACCTCATTCGTTTTCACCTCATTGATTGCGATTCTTGAAGAAACAGGCCTATTAGTTAGCGACAATCATGCTGTAGAGGAACTATTTAAAACACTTACACCACTCCACTTTTTCATGTTTGTAGCAGTGGTAGCTCCTTTAATTGAAGAAAGTATTTTTAGAGGCCCTTTGACGCTTTTTAAACAGCCTCGCTATTTTAAAGTAGCCTTCTATATCTTCGCACTAGCATTTGGTTTTGTGCACATCACCAATTACGAAATAACGACCAAAATTTTACTCTGCTCACCGATCTTAATAGCGCCTCAATTTTTTGCGGGATTGTACTTTGGCTTTATTCGTGTGAAGTTTGGTTTGCTGTGGTCTATTGCATTGCATGCCGCCTACAACACGTTTCTGTTTTCATTATACCTAATCGCTAAAGATGTTGTTACCTGAACATGAATTAAAAGAATTTTTGGATGAGAAAGTCGGACTGTATAACAATCCGAAATTCATTGCATCAGATCCCATACAAATCCCTCATCTCTTCGCAAAAAAAGAGGATATTGAAATTTCGGGCTTTCTAACAGCAACCATCGCTTGGGGAAATCGGACCATGATTATACGAAACAGCTTAAAACTCATGGAGCTGCTCGACAATTCACCTCATGACTTTATTTTACATCATCAAGAAAAAGATTTAGAACGGTTTGATAATTTTGTGCACCGTACCTTTAATTCGATTGACGCTGCTCAGTTTATAAAATCTCTAAAAAATATCTACACAGCCCACACTGGATTGGAAGAAGTACTTGCCGTTGCACCTGGTGAACATGATTATAAAAATGCCATTTCTAAGTTTAAAAAGACCTTCTTTGAAATACCACATCAAGAAAGGAGCAAAAAACATGTTTCCGATCCTTTAAAAGGTTCAGCAGCAAAGAGAATTAACATGTTTTTACGTTGGATGGTAAGAAATGATTCATATGGCGTTGATTTCGGGATTTGGAAAACGCACACCCCCGCACATTTATCTTGTCCTCTAGATGTACACTCAGGGAATATTGCACGTAAACTTGGACTGATTTCACGAAAACAAAACGATTGGAAAGCCTTGCATGAATTGGATCTCAATTTAAGAAGGCTAGATCCAAATGACCCTAGTAAGTATGATTTTGCGCTATTTGGTTTAGGGGTGTTCGAGAAATTCTGAACACCTAACGAAAATGCAATACTTTAACTATATTTGAAAGATATACGATTTCTATGCAATTTAAACATCCAGAATTTTTATACTTTTTAGGTTTTTTAGTGATTCCTATTTTGGTGCATTTATTCCAATTGCAACGCTTTAAAAAAACGCCTTTTACAAATGTAGCTTTGTTGCAAAAATTAGTGCTTGAAACACGTAAAAGTTCACAGCTAAAAAAGTGGTTAATTCTAGCAACAAGACTCTTGCTTTTTTCGGCTTTAATTCTTGCATTCTGTCAACCCTATTTTAGCAATCAACCAAGTACATCAACACCGCATCATTTTATCTATTTAGACAACTCGTTAAGTCTAAATACTCGAGGAGAAAAAGGCAATGCATTTCAGAACACAATCAAAGAACTTATAGAAAATACCGAAAACAACAGCTCCTATAGTTTGTTGACAAACGATTCTTTTTACAAAAAACTGAGTTCAAACGAACTAAAAAACAACCTTCTAAACACTACTTTAACCGCAGCTACAAGAAGTTTAAACGACGTTTTACTGAAAATAAAACAAGAAAAAATAGCATCAACTAAAACATTATATAAATTATACTTAATATCTGATTTTCAACTAAATAACAAAAAAAAGTTAATTAATTTTACAAATGTAACACCCGAAACTTCGCTCATAGCAATTAAGAATCTTAAAACAAACAACCTTTCAATTGATAGCGTCTCCATCTCAAACCAAAGCAACACCGCTTTTTCACTAAACATCACCATTAGAAACCAAGGTGCTAAAAAGCAAGATATTCCGATTGCTTTGTACAATAACAATACTGTATATTCGAAACAAACATTTTCTATCAAAGAAAATAATTCTAAAATAATCACCTTCCCTCTACAAAATACAACTAGTTTTAAAGGTAAGATTTCATTAGATTTCCGCGATGCTTTTGATTTTGATAATCAGTTTTATTTCACTTTAAATACCCCCGTAAAGATCAACGTTTTTTCGATTGGTGAAAAACACAATTTTCTTTCTAAAATCTACACGAAAGATGAATTTAATTTGAATACAAGCTCACTCAGAAATATCAACTTTAACCTTTTAAAAAAACAAGAATTAATCATCCTAAATGCTTTAGAAGAAATTCCAAATACACTTCTTAATTTTCTAGAAAAACACCTAACACAAGGCAAACATTTGGCCATCATTCCAAATCAGAAAATAGACAAAACATCCTACAACGCTCTCTTTAAGAAATTAAAAGCAGGACAACTACTATCCCTTAGAAAAGACTCTTTAAGAATTACAGGCATCAACTTCAAACATCCATTTTATAAAAATGTTTTTTCTAAAGAAATTAAAAATTTTCAATATCCCTTTGTCAAAAGCTCCTTCCAAACGAATTTTAAAAGTTCCACTCCGCTTGTTACATTCGAAAATCAACAAAACTTCATCAGCAGACTGTCTTTAGAAAAAGGAACTGTCTATTGGATCTCAAGTTCTTTAGACAAAGAAAACAGCAACTTTTTAAACAGTCCTTTAATTGTTCCTGTTTTTTACAATTTCGGAAAATTGAGTGCTAAAATACCTAAACCAAGTTATACCATTGGTAGCAGTCATCTTATTGACATTCCAATTGCTTTAAACAAAAATGAAGTATTGACAATCAAAAATAATAGCAACTCGTTTATTCCTTTGCAACAAGCATACCCAGCAAAGGTGGAATTAGAAACTTTTGAGCAACCGCGTTTAAACGGTTTTTATGAGGTAACACACAACAACAAAACCCTGCATACTTTAGCCTATAACTATGCCGCATCAGAAAGCGCTCTGCAATTTGCAGATATGAAAGAATTAATAAAAGACAATAGCAATTTGAGCTATTCCGAATCCGTTGCTACTGCCTTTCAAGAATTTCAAACAAAAAACAAAGTTACTTGGCTTTGGAAATGGTTTTTAACCCTAGCTATTGTATCTTTGATTTTTGAAATATTGATTTTAAAATTATTCAAACCATGAGTACGCTACTAAAGTCTGCTATTATAATAGATGCTAACAGCCAATTCAATAATCAAAAAAAAGATATTTTAATTACCGATGGCGTAATTGAAAAGATTGAAGACTCAATTCCAACAAAATCGCATTTTACAGTTGTAGCTTTAGAAAACCTTCATGTTTCCAATGGATGGTTTGATACAAGTGTCTGCTTTGGAGAACCTGGATATGAAGAACGAGAAACGATTACAAACGGACTTCATACAGCAGCAAAAAGTGGCTTTACTGCCGTGGCCGTAAATCCAAATACCGCTCCGATTGTAGACAACAAATCTGCTGTTGAATATTTAAAAAACAAAGCGCATGGTTGCGCTACAAAACTATTTCCAATAGCAGCCTTAACACAACAGAGTCAAGGAAAAGAAATGGCAGAACTCTATGACATGCAACAATCTGGAGCTGTTGCTTTTGGAGACTACAACAGCCCTATAGAAAATGACAACCTGATGAAAGTTGCATTGCTGTATGCTCAAAATTTTAATGGACTGGTGATGAGCTTTCCAAAGAACTTGTCTATAGGCGGAGAAGGATTGGTTCACGAAGGGATTAATAGCACCAAATTAGGTCTCAAAGGAATCCCTGCTTTAGCAGAGCATCTGCAAATAGCTCGAGATTTATTTCTACTTGAATACACAGGTGGTAAATTACACATTCCTACCATATCAACAGAAGCTTCTGTTACACTTATCAATGAGGCAAAAAAGAAAGGATTACAAGTTACGTGCAGTGTCAGCGCGCATCACTTAACCCTGACGGATGATGTGCTAACAACTTTTGATGGAAATTTTAAAGTAACCCCACCTCTTCGTGCAAAGAAGGACTGTACAGCACTTGTAGAAGGTGTAAAAAATGGCACTATTGACATCATCACATCTGATCATAACCCTATAGATATAGAGCATAAAAAAGTAGAGTTTAGTGCGGCTAAAAGTGGAACAATCGGACTAGAATCCTTATTCGGAGCCATCAACACAAAACTAAGTTTGTCTGAAAGTATCGATTGTATCACAACAAAGCCGAAAGCGATATTCAATATAGAACAATCACCTATTGCAGTTGGAGAAAAAGCAGACATTACGCTGTTCGACCCCAACAAAAAGTACACGTTCAACAAAGAGCATATTTTATCTACCTCTAAAAACGCTGTTTTTTTGGGAAAATCATTAAAAGGAAAGGCCTACGGAATTTTCGCTAACAACCAATTGGTTATTCACTAAGTTATGAAATCAGAATTACATTACATTGTTCGTCAACCCATAAAAGCATCAACACAACCACCTGTATTAATTTTACTGCATGGATACGGTAGTAATGAAGAAGATTTATTCTCTTTTGCCTCGGAGCTACCAGACGAATTACTTGTTATTAGTGCAAGAGCACCATTTGACATGAACTTTGGAGGCTTCGCATGGTACGCTATTACCCTCGATGCAAATGATGAAAAGTTTTCAGATTTAGCAGAAGCTAGAAGTTCATTGACTAAAATAGCTTCATTTATTGACTATGTAAAGACAACCTATAACACAGCACCAGGCCACACGTTTCTTTTAGGATTTAGCCAAGGAGCCATTCTTAGTTATGCACTGAGCATGAACTACCCAAATAAAATAGACCATGTCATCGCACTGAGTGGTTACCTGAATGAAGACCTAACACCTAGCAACCTTGATCAGTTAGACATTGCCACGCAATACTACATATCACATGGTACCGTTGACCAAGTATTACCCGTTGCATGGGCTAGAAAAGCACCAGAATACTTGAGTAAGCATAAGCTAGAGCATGTATATTCGGAATATCCTGTTGGACATGGTGTTGCTCCACAAAACTTTTACAGTTTTAAAAAATGGATAGAGGAACGCTTGTAATACCGTTGTTTTAAACTTTTATTTTTAACCCATCGTAAGCTAGAAAAATGTTTTCTGGCAACCCCTTCTCAATTTCTTCATGAAACCCTAATCGGTGACTGATATGAGTAAAATAAGTTCTTTCTGGTCCGATTTCTTTAACGAAATCAAGTGCTTCCTGTAGATTGAAATGGGTAGGATGCTCTTCTATTCGCAAGGCATTTACAACCAAAGTCTTTACGCCTTTCAATTTGAGCTTCTCTTTTTCTGAAATTGATTTCACATCTGTTAAATAGACAAAGTCACGAAATCGATAACACGTAATGGGAAGCTTTCCATGCAACACCTGTATCGGTACAACCAACTCATCTTTTAGCTTAAATGAATCCCCTTCCACCTCATTTACATTGACTTTTGGAGCCCCAGGATATCTATTCTTTGTCTCAAAAATATATGCAAAACGCTGCTTTAAACTTCGCAAGGTTGCCGCATCTGCATAAATCGGAACAGCTCCCATCTGATAACTAAAGGGTCTCACATCATCAAAGCCTGCAGTATGATCTGCATGTTCATGGGTAAACAAAATTCCATCGATCCGTTGCACATTTTCCCGTAACATTTGCATTCTAAAATCAGGACCACAATCAATAATATACGTCGCATCACTCCAAGAAATCATAATCGAAGATCGCGAACGTTTATCTCGCTGATCATTAGACAAACAGACAGGATGATTGTTGGCAATCATGGGAATTCCTTGTGATGTTCCTGTTCCTAAAAAAGTAATTGTCATAAAGATACATTGAATGATTGTACAGACAAAAATAAGATAAATATTGACTGGAAAAGCTTAATTTTAGTACATTTGTTATATAAAATTTAACCAATGGCAATTACTTTAAAAGGAGACCAAAAAATAGACAACGTACCAACTACGAAAAGCAAAGCCTTGCGCGTAAATTTAAACGCCCATATTTATGGGACGTTTGCAGAGATTGGTGCAGGTCAAGAAACGGTGCGTAACTTTTTTAGAGCCGGTGGAGCTTCAGGGACAATCGCGAAAGCAATGAGTGCTTACGACAAAGATTTCTCTGATGCCATTTATGGTATAGAGCCTGATAATCGATATGTGACTGAACCACGTTTAAAAACAATGCTTGGTCATGAAATTGATTTAATTGAAGAACGTTTAAGTAGAAAAAAACACCCTCAAAAACTATTTTTTAGCTACGCAAACACTGTTGCCACCATCAATTTCACCAAGAAATTTAAAGGCCATGGCTGGGTAGGTATTCGTTTTCAACTAGATCCTCTCGAAGACTATAACGAAATTGTGTTGCATTTACGTTTCAAAGAAACGGATGCCCGTTTGCAGCAAGAAACCTTAGGTGTGCTGGGAGTAAACCTAATTTATGGAGCTTTTTACTTGAATGACAACCCCAAAGAGTTGGTCAAATCATTTTATGACAACCTAGACAAAGATCAGCTAGAAATTGATATGATTAATTTCTCTGGTCCTCGTTTTATGTATGTAGACAATCGCTTGATGAGTTTACAATTGGTTAAAAATGGCATGACAAATGCAGTAATGTTTGATTCTGACGGAAACAACTTACTGCCTGCTCAAATACTTTACAAAAAAAATATTCTTGCCTTACGCGGTAGTTTTAGACCTGTTACCAAAGTGAATATGGATATGTTTGAGAAGTCGAAAGAAATGTTCTTAAGCGAAAAGAAAGTAGACCCAAAGAATACACAAATCATTTTTGAAATTACCTTGGCAAATTTAAGAGCTGAAGGAGAAATCAATGAACGTGACTTTTTAGATAGAGCCGAACTTCTCTGCTCACTTGGACAAAATGTAATGATTACAAATTTCCAAGAGTATTACAAACTCGTAGAGTACTTTAGTGAGTTTACCAAAGAAAGAATGGCATTGGCCATGGGCGTTTATAATTTAATTCAAATATTTGATGAGAAATACTACCGACATATCAGTGGAGGTATTCTCGAAGCCTTTGGAAAATTATTTTACAGAGATCTTAAAATCTATATGTACCCATATAAAGAGAAAGATACAGGTGAATATATTTCTAGCGAAAATTTGAAGGTACACCCAAGAATGAAAGAATTGTACAAATTTTTCAAGAACAATGGAAAACTCATTGATATTAAAGATTTCAATCCTGAAATTCTTCATATATTCTCAAGAAGTGTTTTGAAAATGATCATGAACAATGAAGATGGCTGGGAAGAAATGCTACCTGAAGGTATTGCAGAAGTGATAAAAAAAGACAGACTTTTTGGATACACAAAAAGAAAAAAAATAAATCACTAATTTTTTATTTAAACCTTTTTTCCATCCAAGAGTCTAACACTAAAAACAGCTAGTTGATAGACGAATTAACCCTTATTAAACATCTTCAAAATGAGCGTACCCAAGAAAGTGCGTTTAGACAGTTAATAACCATGTATAAGGAACGCTTGTATTGGCATATACGAAAGCTTGTTGTTTCTCATGAAGATGCAGACGATGTTTTACAAAACACGTTCATCAAAATATTCCGAAATATTGACAACTTTAAACAAGAGAGCCAGTTGTTTTCTTGGATGTACAGAATTGCCACAAACGAATCGCTTAGCTTCATCAAGAAAAGAGCTCGTGAAAAAAAGCTCCCTATTGAAGAGTACCAACAACAACTCACATCAAACTTAACGAGCGATAGTTTGTTCAGTGGAGATGACATACAAATCATCTTACAGCAAGCCATTAAAACCTTACCAACCAAACAACAACTTGTTTTTAACATGAAGTATTTTGACAATTTAAAATACAAACAAATGGCAGCAATATTAGAAACTTCAGAAGGTGCCCTTAAGGCATCGTACTTTCATGCCGTCAAAAAAGTAGAAGCATTTGTAAAAAATAGCGTAGATTAATTAAACCTTTTTAAGATATTAGAGTCTAATAATGAAATGAATAACGAGACGAAACATAGCGAGGATTATTTAAACAGTATCTTTAAGAGCAAAGATCCGTTCAAAACACCTGCTGCTTATTTTGGAGACATCGAAGATCGTGTGTTCTCGCAACTTCATGAAGAAAAACTGCCAAATAAGCATTCATACGACATTCCTTCAAACTATTTTGAAGACTTTGAAGACCGCTTGTTGACTCATTCAGAATTCTCTAAAAGAAAACCTAGAGTGATTCAATTAAGATCTAGAATCCTTCGGTTTATACCTGCAGCTACTGCGGCCTGTGTTGTTTTATTTATTGGATTCAATTATGTATTTACAACCACAGAGACAACTTTTGACACGATCTCTTCAGAAGCACTAGAGCTTTGGTTTCAAGAGAGTAGCCTTGGTGTAAACTCTGGAGACGTATTCGAATTTGTAGATGCCGATTTTACAGAAAATAATTTATTAGAAGATGACAACACCATCAGTGATGAAGACATTGTAGCTTACCTAGAAACCATGTCCGATTCTTCATTACTAACAGCAATAGAAACACAACGATAATGCTCATGAAACCATACATAATTAAACTCCTCCTTACGCTACTTATTAGCACACAACTATTTTCTCAGGAGCGAGAGAATAGAAAAAAAGTGCAAGCTTTAAAAGTCTCATACATATCCAATCAACTAGAACTCACTGCGCAGGAAGCAGAAAAATTTTGGCCGATTTATAATGCATTTGACTCCAAGCGAAAAGAGTTGCTTCAGCGAAAAAGGAACAAACTTAAAAAAGAAATTACTGCAAAAGGAGGTATCGATGCCATCACTGAACAAGAAGCTAAACTATTTACTGAAAAAATGATGGCCATTGAAACATCGTATCACAACGCAAATATGGAGTATCAAAAATCATTAGAAAAAGTACTTAAGCACAAAAAGATTTTAAAACTTCAGCTTGTAGAAAGAGATTTTACAAGACGCATGTTCAGTCGTTTACGAAAGAAAAAAAAAGAAAAGAAAAGAGATAAATAGAAGGCACAAAAAAAGGAGCACTAGATTTAGCACTCCTTTTTTTTTTTTTTTAGATATTATGCAATAATTGCCAAACAGACAGACAGTTCTGGTTTATTAGAAGTGTAGTCTCTGATCCAAATTGTCAATTCATTTATTTCGTGAGGTAATAATCTTTGAAGTGCTTTTTCTAGCTCTTTACAGAATAATTCTGCATTAAAACTCACTTTCTTTAGCACAGTCTTCGTGTACTCAAACATTGCTCTAGCCATTCTTTTTTTTGAGGAGTTATATATTAGCTTAACGTATATTTATACGAAATCGTATATGCGTAGTTAAATTTACAAAAAAAAACCATCTTTAAAAAAAGATGGTTTCTAAAATTTCGTTAAATATTTGCTTATAAAGCATTAATTTTTGACACTAAATCTTTCGCACTAACCTCTAAAGATGCGCTTATTTCTTTATAGTGAGCCTTTTTATTTTCAACGTTTTTTGCGTTTACTTTCGCCATTAACCCATCAAAAACATCAATTGTTTCATCTATAATAGTCTCTGCTTTTCCTGCTTTTGCTGGATCCAACTGTATCAAGTCACAAACACCAATAATATCTCCTAAGGTGTAGTTGATGTCTTTTTTTAAATTTTTTATGCTTGCCATAATCTTCTTATTTTGTATGCAAATTTAATATAATTTATTCATTTAAAACGCAATTAATACAATTACATTTTCTCATACATTTGTCTTAGTTTTTCTCTTGTAATTGTTTGTTGCCAATCATCTCCTAAGGCATTTTCCCATAAAGGTACCAAACTAAGAGAAACATCTATCATGGTATCAAATTCAGCATCTGTTAAATTTTTACACAATCCTTTTGGAATGTGAATGTCATGCTTTTTAACCATTTCTTTAAATTCGGCTACGCCTTCTGGATAAAACTCCTCTAATTGATCAAAAACAATACAATTTCCAATACCATGCTTTGTTCCTAATAAATAAGACAAACCATAACTCATTGCATGTGCAACACCAACTTGAGAATAGGCGATACTCATACCTCCATGCCAAGAGGCCATCATCAAGTCATCCTGACTTTCTTCGTCTCTGATATCCTTTTCTATGTACACCTTTCTACAGAGGTCAAGTGACTTCTCTCCATAACTTTGGCTAAATGTATTTAGGAAGGTTCCTGTTAACGATTCTATACAGTGGATATAACAATCCATACCCGTATAAAACCATTGATTTGTTGGCACATCTTTACACAATTCAGGATCTAAAACAACTTGATCAAAGGGTGTATAATCAGAATTCATTCCTAATTTTCTTTCAGGACCAGTGAGCACTGTAGTTCTTGATACCTCGGCTCCAGTTCCAGAAATTGTTGGAATACCCACATGATACACACCTTGATTTTTTACTAGATCCCAACCTTGATAATCGGCAGAACTCCCAGGATTGGTTAGCATCAATGAAATCGCCTTTGCATAATCCAACATCGTACCACCCCCTATTCCGATAATCCCAGAAGGGATTTCATCAAATTGAGCTACCAACTCATCTCTATATGCATCCACATAACTTGTCTTAGGCTCTTCTTCTGCACTCACATATATAATAGTATCATTAAAATGCAAAGGAATCCTGCTAATTAACCAGTCATTGCCCTTAAAAACATCATCTACAATAAAAACAAATGGTGCTTTCTCGCTTTTGCGTTTTGGTGCTAATATTTCATCTAATTGATTAAAAGATCCTCTACCGAAAACAACGCGAGGGACCATTGGAAAATTTCTAAAACTCATAGTGTGTTATCTTATTTCGTGCAAAAATATAGAAAGTTTTTGGTTATTGAATAGTATCTAGTGCTTTTTGATACGTTTCAAAAAATAAACCCACATGATACCCATCTATGAGCGCATGGTTGACATTGATGGAAATAGGCATTTTTAAAACGTTGTTATTCTTTTCAAACTTCCCAAATGCCAATCGTGTTACTGAGTCATAAGTACTATTTTTGGGTTCTTTATGTCCTGTAAAAGGAAGCCAAGGAAGTGCTGAACAATATATTGTGTCTTCAGAGACAACAGGAGGGAATAAATCTGTAGTATGTAAAACACGTTCTTTTTCTCTTCTAAAATTTTGATAGAATTCATTTAAATCTTCTGAATATTCAATTAATGTGAAACCAAATGTATTATCGGGCCTCATAATGGTTGCCGATGCATGAATTGATTCAGATATCCGAATGCGGTCATCTTCTGTAATTCGGTATTTAAAATTTTCAATACGATTAATCGCTTTCATAGCAGCATACAAATACACTACAAAAAAAGGGAGCTTCCTTTCTTTTGATGCTACATAGGCTTTGGTTACATCTACCTGTACACAGACTGAAAAAGACGGATCTGCCAGCTGCTTAAAATGTTCAAAATGCTGTTTTCGATTCCATGTTTCTATATCTAAAAACTTCATGAGACTAGGGTTGGTATTTCTCGTATTGATGCTACCGTTTTATAGGTTAATGTTGATTTCTCAGCTGCTGACACCTCTTCATGCGCCCATGTGGTATGAAAAGGAACATGAATTGCAGACGCTCCAATACGCACCAAGGGCAGCACATCTGATTTTAAAGAATTGCCAATCATGAGTAGCTCACTCGCTTCAATATCCAAATGCCTCAATAACTTTCTATAATCACTTTCTTTTTTCTCGCTCATCACTTCTATATGATGAAAATACTGCAACAATCCAGATTTTTCCAACTTGCGTTCTTGATCCAACAAGTCACCTTTTGTAGCAACAATTAACGTGTAGCGTCCTTGCAATGCTTGCAACACCTCTTCTACTCCATCTAACAACTCAATAGGCTTTTCTAACATTTCTTTCCCAATATTTAAAATAGCATTAAACAATTTTGGATTTAAGGTATTATTCGAAATATCGAGGGCACATTCTACCATAGAAAGCATAAAACCTTTGACTCCATAACCATACAAACCTAAATTTCTAATTTCTGTCTTAAACAGTTCCTGCTCGGTCTTATTCTCTGTTTCAAAGGCTGTCAATAATTTCGCAAATTGATGTTCTGCTTCTCTAAAATAAGTTTCATTTACCCACAAGGTATCATCAGCGTCAAAAGCAATTACTTTTATGTTTTTATCCATCTGCATGCTATTAAAAAAACCTCATGATACATGAGGTTTTTAGTGTTATTTCTTTAAATATTGCTGTGCTTTTATCAAATCTTCTGGTGTATCTATCTCGATGCCCATAAAATCTGTCTCTACCATTTTTATCTTCTTACCGTATTCTAAATAACGAATACATTCAATTTTCTCTGTTGCTTCTAATGAACGCATTGGCAACTCATAAAAGTCTAAAATAGCTTGTTTCCTAAAGGCATATACTCCGATGTGCTCAAAGTACCGAGCTCCAGCATCTTTATCTCTGGGATACGGAATTGGAGAGCGCGAAAAATACAATGCGTATTGCTGCTCATCTACAATTACCTTTACATAATTGGGATCTGTAATATCTTTCCAATCCGTAATTTCCTGCATCAAAGAAGCCAGATCGATTTGCGCTGCATCTTCCTCTTGAAACGCGTTCAATAGCTTTACCAAAGGCTCTTTCTTTACAAAAGGCTCATCACCTTGGACATTGACTACAATATCAACATCCAAATCCACCACTGCCTCAGCAATACGATCAGAACCACATTCATGTTCTTTGATACTCATGATTGCTTTTCCTCCGTGCTTCTCTACCTCTTCTTTAATGATATCGCTATCTGTTACCACATATACATCATCGAAGAGCGCTGTAGCTAGGGTAGCTTCATAGGTACGAACAATCACCGGCTTGCCGCCTAGATCTGCCATTAATTTACCAGGAAAACGAGTAGCTCCATAGCGAGCAGGAATCATTGCAATAATTTTCATACTTACAATACAGATTTAATAGCCGCTACCATATTTGCTGCTCTCTCTTGCAATTGTTCTTCTGTCCAAGAAAGTTTGATTAAACAAGAAATATTTCTTGCCATGAAGTCATCAGATTGTGGGAATTTAGTTGCATTCAAGTCTTGCAATCCATTCAAAATTTGATCTGACAAAGGAAATAAAGATATCTTGTCTTTTAGGTGAGCCCACTTGCGAACATAGTGCCAATCGTTTTCAAAATAATTCCAATACGCATCCACTCCGTGCTCTTTAAACGCCTTCACTACTTTATCTGTTAGTTCTTTAGTCGGCATAAAGAAAGACAAGAACCCTGCGCTATCTCCTTCTTCATCTACAATTCTTCTGAACGATACTTCAGGAATTGTTCTTAAGGCATCTTTAAGTACTTTTTTATGCTTGCGCTGCGTTTCAACAAATCCATTCAATCTTCTTACTTGCGCCAAACCTACAGCTGCATTCAATTCAGAAATTCTAAAGTTATATCCTAAAAAAGGATGTGTTTCAGCACCTCTATCATTTCCAACGTGGTCATGACCATGGTCTGTGTAATGATCTGCATTGAGCGCCCATTTCGAATTGTCTGTAATCATCACACCACCTTCACCACAGGTCATTGTTTTTACATAGTCAAAAGAGAAACAACCTGCGTCTCCAATAGTTCCTAGCTTCTTTCCTTTGTAGGTCCCTCCGATAGCCTGACATGCATCTTCTAAAAGGAATACATTGTGCTTATCACAAATAGCCCTCAAGGCATCTAAGTCTGCCATTGCTCCACACATATGTACGGGCATCACTGCCTTTGTTTTTGGTGTAATTGCGGCCTCAACTGCTTTAGGGTCTAGAGTTAATGTATCGTCAATTTCGACTAAAATAGGTACCGCACCAGCGGCTAAAATAGACTCAAAACTCGCGACAAACGTAAATGTTGGCATGATCACCTCATCACCAGCTCCTACACCCATTACAGCCAAAGCAACATTTAAAGCAGTAGTTCCACTACTGGTTAACTGTGCATGCTTTACCCCTAAGTTTTCTTGTAATTCTTGTTCTAATTCTTTGGCTTTCCAATGTCCATTTCTGGCGCCATCAAATCCATAACGCATTAAAACGCCACTTTCTAAAACGTCATTTACTTCTTTGCGTTCTGCATCTCCAAATAATTCAAATCCTGGCATTCTTTTAGTTTTTTAAATGAAACGTCAAAGATAAAGAATAAATCCTTCATTTTACATGCAAAAAGGAAGTTCTATAGAAATGTTATTGGATGTATACTTGTAGTAATTCTGAATAAGTTGCAGGTACAATGTCTATGTTTTGTATACAGGCTGGTACTAAAATCGTTTCTCCATAAGACAATGTTTCTAGCTGATTATCATAAGAAAAAGACACCTCACCTTTAACACACATGTAAATGACAAAAGAGTCTTTGTCTGCATGATTCACAGAAATAGGCATAGAAACCGAAAGTAAATTTGTAGTGAAATAGGGACAATTTACGAGTGGTGCTGCTGTATTATGCTCTTTTGTATAGGGAATTTTATAGGTTTCTTGTACCTCATAATCAATGGCATCCAAAGCTTCTTCTGTATGCAATTCTCTAAATGTTCCATCTAGGTTTGGTCGGTCCCAATCGTACACGCGATACGTGACATCTGATGTTTGTTGAATTTCTGCTAATAAGACACCGGCTCCAATAGCATGCACGGTTCCTGTTGGTATGAAATAGACATCGCCTTCAGACACCTCATCTACTTGCAAGACATCTATTAGGCTGTTGTTCTCAAGATTTTCTGAGTAGGTCTCTTGGGTGAGTTGCTCTTTAAAACCAACTATTAAATGCGCCCGTTCATCTGATTGCATCACATACCACATTTCGGTTTTACCAAAAGCATTGTGTCGTTTTTGTGCCAATTCATCATTGGGGTGTAACTGTATGCTCAAAGCCTCTTTGGCGTCAATAAACTTGATCAACAAGGGAAAGTTTTCACCAAAGCATTGGTACACTTTCTCGCCAACCAGCGCTCCTTTAAAGCACGATATTAACGCGCTTAAACTTTCACCCTTCAACCCGCCATTGGCAACAATTGATACGGCATAGTCTACATCAGAAATTTCCCAACTTTCTCCTACATTCGTTTGTGTCGTCTTCTTATGCAATAGCTTTTGCAACTTTTCTCCACCCCAAATTTTTTCTTTGAGGATGGGTTCAAATTTCAAGAATTGATGGATCGACATACTTCTTTTTTTGGAACGACAAAACTACGATGAAAATTAGATTTTTTCATCTATTTTCACATGAAACAAACTTTCTAACGTGAAGCACCCTGTATTACAGCGGATTCGCTTCTCTGCAAACAAAACAGGCAGAATATGCTGCGATAAAGTTGTCGATGAAGACTTTTACAGCCTGCACAATTCTTTAAACCGAGCTTTTCTATCTATTGTTACTCCTGCTATTTACTTTTTACTTAATCTTTAGTATGAATAACTTGCTATTTTAGCATAAGACTCTTTGAAAATGATTTTAAACCATGCGGTGTACATTTCAGGATGTGCCTGCATTTCAGCATGCACATCTTCTAAACGCATCCATTTAAAGCTTTCTACCTCTTCTGGATTGATTTCAGGATCTTCGTTCCAAGTACCCACCAATACATGATCTAGTTCATGCTCTGTAAGTCCATTGTCAAAAGGTGCTTTGTAGATGAACGAGAATACCTCTTCCAACCCACAGGTAAATCCCATTTCTTCTTGCAGCCTTCTTCTTCCTGCTTCTAAAGAAGTTTCTCCATTGCGTTGATGAGAGCAACACGTGTTGGTCCATAATAATGGCGAGTGGTATTTACTCGCAGCTCTCTGCTGGAGTAACAACTCTCCTTGGTCATTAAATGTAAATACAGAAAACGCCCTATGCAACACTGCTTTTTCATGGGCTTCCATTTTAGGCATCAAGCCAATCTGGTTATCGTCTTTGTCAACTAAAATAACGTGTTCTTCAATCATGAAAGCAAATGTACTACTTTTGATTTCGTTTAGCGAAGTAAAAAAGTAGAAAAAAAAAGTAGAAATAGCCTTCATAATAGTATTTTTACCCCATGAAATCAACGCCTTTTTATCTTCTTATATTCGGGATGCTCTTCCTTTTTAGTTGTCAAGAAACCGCATCAAAGAAAGCAAACACCCCACTAAAAGTACAAAGACCTCAAGAAGTTCAAAAAGAAGCACAAAAAAGTGTTCCAAAAAGATGGGACAGTCTAAAAAAAAACAATGTTGAAGCTTTTTTTAGCGAATATGGAACATCAAATAAAGAGACCAAAGTGCGTATTAGCACCAAATTTGGAAACATTGAATTGTTACTTTACAAAGACACGCCAATTCACAGAGCTAATTTTATCTTTTTAACAAAAATAGGCTACTTCAATACCACCGTTTTTTATCGAGTTGCTAAGAATTTTGTAGTTCAGGGGGGAAATTCTGATGACATCTACACCATGAAACAACGACATAAGTACGGTAACTACTTAATAAAACCAGAATTTAAGCCACATCGAAAACACAAATACGGAGCATTGGCAGCGGCAAGGCATTGGGAAAACAACCCGAATATGCTCTCAAGTCCTTTTGAATTTTATATGGTTCAAGATAAAAAAGGAGCGCATCATTTGAATAATTTACACACGGTTTTTGGAGAGGTCACTGCGGGCTTTTCAACCTTAGAAAAAATATCACAAGTAGAGGTAGGCGTTGATGAGTGGCCAAAAGTTGATATCAAAATGACCGTAACGGTCATTGAGTAAGAGGTGTTTTAAAGTCTAAAGAGAGAGCTGTAGTATCAAGTAGAATGGAAAAAATTAGCAACTACAAATTACGTGTACTCTATGCGAGCTACACAAGGATGTAGGTAACGAAAACATGCTTGTTCAATCATTTTGTATTCACCTCATTTTATCAATTTGTCCCTTAAAAATGTATAGAATAAACCGTACATTTGCACCTCAAATTTTGTAGATGAGTTTTTTAGAAGAAATACAACGTAGAAGAACATTCGGTATCATTTCGCATCCAGATGCAGGAAAAACAACCTTAACAGAGAAATTATTACTTTTTGGTGGGGCTATTCAAGAAGCTGGAGCTGTGAAAAACAATAAAATTAAAAAAGGGGCGACTTCCGATTTTATGGAAATTGAGCGTCAGCGTGGAATCTCTGTTGCTACCTCTGTCTTAGCGTTCATCTACCAAGACAAAAAAATTAACATTCTAGACACTCCTGGACACAAAGACTTTGCAGAAGACACCTTTAGAACACTTACTGCTGTAGATAGTGTGATTGTTGTGATTGATGTTGCCAAAGGTGTGGAACCACAAACTGAAAAATTGGTAGAAGTATGTAGAATGCGAAACATCCCCATGCTAGTCTTTATCAACAAATTAGACCGAGAAGGAAAAGATGCCTTTGATTTGTTAGACGAAGTGGAGCAAAAATTAGGTTTGCGTGTCACGCCAATGAGCTTTCCTATAGGAATGGGCTATGACTTCAAAGGAATATATAACATTTGGGAAAAGAAAATCAATCTCTTTTCAGGAGATAATAAAACCACTATTTCTGAAGGATTGGAATTCAACGATATTGCCAATCCTGAATTAGACACTATCATCGGCGAAACAGCTGCTGAAACTCTGCGTGAAGAATTAGAATTAATCGATGAAGTCTATCCAAAGTTTAACCAAGATGAGTATTTAGCAGGACAGTTACAACCTGTATTCTTTGGTTCTGCCTTGAATAATTTTGGAGTCAAAGAATTGCTAGATGCCTTCATTGAAATTGCACCTGCTCCACAACCAAAGAAAGCAGAAGAGCGTTTGGTGGACTCTAAAGAAGAAAAACTAACAGGATTTGTCTTTAAGATCCATGCCAACATGGATCCTAAGCATAGAGATCGATTGGCCTTTATAAAAATTGTTTCTGGAACCTTTAAAAGAAATGCTCCCTACTTGCATGTTCGCAATGGTAAAAAAGTAAAATTCTCAAGTCCAAATGCCTTCTTTGCAGAAAAGAAAGAAATCGTAGACACTTCCTACCCCGGAGATATTGTTGGAATTCACGACACAGGAAACTTTAAAATTGGTGATACCTTAACCGAAGGAGAGATATTAAATTTCAAAGGAATTCCAAGTTTTTCTCCGGAGCACTTTAGGTATGTTAACAACGCAGATCCGATGAAATCTAAGCAATTGTACAAAGGATTGGATCAGTTGATGGATGAAGGAGTTGCCCAGTTATTTACACTAGATATGAATGGACGTAAAATTGTAGGTACCGTAGGTGCACTGCAATATGAAGTAATTCAGTATCGACTGGAACATGAATATGGGGCAAAATGCTCATACGAAAATTTACAAGTACACAAAGCCTGTTGGGTAGAAGCCGAAGATGAAAAAAGTGAAGAATTCAAAGAATTTAAACGTGTAAAACAACGTTACTTGGCAAAAGACAAACAAGGACAACTGGTATTTTTGGCAGACTCTGCTTTTACCATTCAAATGACACAAAGTAAATTTCCAAATGTGAAATTGCATTTTGTGAGTGAATTCAAATAAAAAAATGTCGAAACACAGCAACCAAAATAACACAAGTGTGCCATTAAACTGCACAGATTTCCAATGGAGCACTGCTTTCGCATGCATCTGTTTGTGTTTTTTATCATGGGTTTCTGTGGGTCAAGAAGACATTCGTTCCTTGGATGGAGCGGTTTTGAACAATAAAGTACGAATCAATTTCATCCCTGTTCAAATGCCAACAGCTTTTGATCCCAACTTAAAACCAACTATGGGATTGATGGGCTTGCACTATCAAACGCCACTAAACAAATGGCTATATGCTGGTGTTGGTATGCATGGAGCTGTTACAGGCGACCAAGGAGGTTTATTTACCTTAGGCGTTGCATTAGGCTTCAAAAAAGAGTTGTATAAAAACATCTATTTGGATGCTAATTTTCATTTTGGAGGCGGAGGCGGCTATCGTTATTTAATTAATGACGGTGCTTTTATCAACCCAAACATTG
>JBELDQ010000007.1:25603-27953 GCA_042094215.1 Polaribacter sp.
GGAGGCGGCTATCGTTATTTAATTAATGACGGTGCTTTTATCAACCCAAACATTGGTTTGCAATACCAACGAAAAGACTTCGCATTGGGTGTGCAATACAGTCATGTAGATTTTTACACGGGATACATAAAAAGCGATGCAATTTCATTCTTTGTAGAAATCCCAAGCGTTTTAAAATTCACCGAGTATCGCAATGCGCAAAAAAACTTTATCGCTACAAATATATCCAAGACTCATTTCTGGAAAGCACCAGTAACAAAAAATGTACAACAGGTGCGTTTTGACTTTTTTAAGCCTATTGGGAATTCTAGAAAAGACAATGCGAACAATGGTGAACCAATCACAGAGACCTTAGCCGTATTAGGCTTTGAATATCAGAAATACATCAGTAACAACACCTTTATTTTTGCACATACAGATGCCATTTACAAAGGTTTGCGCGCTGGCTTTATGGATTTATTTTTCGGTATGGGTTACCACCCATACTCCTCAAAAAACGTTCATGTATTTACTAAATTTGCCCTGGGAGCCGCCGGTGGTCGTGTGGCACCAGAAGGCGGACTCATGATGTACCCAAGTGCAGGAATTGATCTGAATATTACACCTAAACTAGCACTGAGTTCACATGTGGGGTACTACAGAGCCATTGCGGGTGACTTGGAAGCATACACCTATGGTTTTGGTCTCAAATACTATGGTTTTAATGGTGGGACGGAGCACTACAACGCATTTAGAACGCAAGGCATCCGCATAGGGATTATGAATCAAACCTATTTTGACGTCATCAAAACAGACAGTCCAACCATAGACCTACAGTTACTCGGTATACAAATCAATTACGATCTGAACTCGACGTTTTACCTTACCGGAGAAGTTGGTTTTGCTTATGAAGGAGGATCTGGAGGCTATGCGCACGGAATGGCAGGAATCGGCATGTACTCTCCCTACTTTTTAAACAGTAAAATGAGAGCGCATTTCGAAGCTATGGCTGGAGCCGCTGGTGGCGCTGGTGTAGACACAGGAGAAGGCGTGGTTGCAAGACCTTCAATAGGACTAAGTTATACGCTTACAAAAAGTGTATCTTTGCAGTCTTCAATTGGACGATTTGTAACGCCTTTTGGAGATTTGGCGGCAACAAATGTATCCGTTGGACTCAGCATTGGCTTCGCCACATTATCAGCAAAAAAACAATAGAAAAACACGAATAAATAATACACTTATGAATAACGGAATCTATGCAAAGTTTCACACCAACAGAGGTGAAATTTTAGTGAATTTAGAATTTGAAAAAACACCTGGAACTGTTGGAAACTTTGTTGCTCTGGCAGAAGGAAATTTAGAAAATGAGGTACAACCTCAAGGAACTCCTTATTATGATGGATTGACTTTTCATAGAGTCATTTCTGATTTTATGATCCAAGGTGGATGTCCACAAGGAACGGGAACAGGAAACCCTGGGTATAAATTTGACGATGAATTTCATGCTGATTTAAAGCACGATGCTCCAGGAAAATTAGCCATGGCAAACTCAGGCCCAGCTACCAACGGATCACAGTTTTACATTACACATGTACCTACTCCTTGGTTGGATAACAAGCATACTGTTTTTGGTAGTGTTGTAGAAGGACAAGACATTGTAGATATCATTTCTCAAGGAGACGAATTGACCTCTCTAGAAATTATTCGCGTTGGAGCGGCGGCCGAGGAGTTCAATGCTATTGAAGCCTTTAGAACGTTCGAAGGCGCAAGAGAAAAGCGTGAAGCTGAGGTCCTAGCAAAGCAAAAAGAATTGCTAGATTCTGTTGCTGCAGGCTATGACGAAACTAAAAGCGGATTGCGTTACCAAATCTTACAAAAAGGAGATGGAAAACAAGCAACTAAAGGGGCTATGGTCTCTGTACATTACAAAGGACAATTATTAGACGGTACCGTATTTGATTCATCATACAAGCGCAAACAACCGATTGATTTTGCTATTGGTGTTGGTCAGGTTATTGCCGGATGGGACGAAGGAATTCAATTGTTAAAAGTTGGAGACAAAGCACGTTTAGTGATTCCTTCTCATTTAGCCTATGGTGAGGCTGGTGCAGGTGGTGTGATACCGCCAAATGCAACCTTAATATTTGATGTAGAACTCATGAATGTGAAATAACATACAGTTCATCTAAAAAAGCACTCAATATGGAGTGCTTTTTTATTTTTAAATCGAGTACATTTACCATCACCAAACTAGAACTCCTTATATGAAGATACAATTCATAGATAGAAAAACAAAAGAGTTGATTACAGAAACACCTCCAGCAGAAGGCTTGCTGCGATTTTTGTATGACAACCCTTTTGGGAAAACCGC
>JBELDQ010000008.1:0-23904 GCA_042094215.1 Polaribacter sp.
TTGTGGTAGGGTAAAAAATGAGTGTTTAATGAGGTTAGTAAGAGGATTTCTCCCAAAAATTCATCCATCCTGTTGTTTCGGTGACCTAGTTCATGTCCTATGTTCAAACCAATAACGCCACACATGTGTCCCATGCCAGTAATTCTTCCAATAAGTTCTAGGGTTGTTAAATTGGGCTCAGCTATAACGCTAAAAAATAAGTATAAAAAGTAGATTTGAATAGGAATCATTGCATATAAAATGTAGGTATACATTTTGTTGTTCTTTTCAATTTTTTCTTCTTCTTTTGAGAAGTTTTTAGCGGTTGGTTTGAATAAAAATTCGACGATAGGAACGAGGCCGAAAAACACGATAACAGGCATGTAAGTAGCCCATCCATTCGATGTAAACGATATGTATACGCTAAGTGGGAGTAGTAAGATGGTTAAATATTTAAGGCTTCTCATACATAGATTTCTGCCTAAATATACAACATTATGTGCAGGCTTTCCAAATTACTTCATTGGGTAGTGGCGCTTTAATGGCAATAGGTTCTTTGCTAACTGGGTGAGTGAAGTTTATTTTTCTTGCGTGGAGGTGAATGCTGCCGTCTTTGTTGCTCCTGTTAAATCCGTATTTTAAATCTCCTTTAATAGGAGACCCAATGGAGGCTAATTGACATCTAATTTGGTGATGGCGGCCTGTTTCTAGATCAATTTCTAAAAGTGAATAATTGTCTAGTTTTTTAATGGTTTTGTAGTGTAAGATAGCCTTTTTGCTTCCGGAAATCTCTTTGCTGTAGGCTGTAGATTTGTTGTTTTTGGGGTTCTTTTTTAAAAATCCGATAAGTGTATCCTTCTCTTTTTTAGGTTGTTCTTTTACGACGGCCCAATAGGTTTTTTTAATGGTCTTCTCACGAAGCATTTTATTGAGTCTCTCCAATGCTTTAGAAGTTCTTGCAAAGATAATAATTCCACTAGTAGGCCTGTCTAGTCTATGAACTACTCCAAGATAAACTTCTCCGGGTTTTTTATATTTTTCTTTGATATATGCCTTCGCTATTTCGCTTAAGGGTTGGTCTCCAGTTTTATCTCCTTGTGTAATGTCTCCAGCTCTTTTGTTAACAATGATAATATGGTTGTCTTCAAAAAGAACCTGAAGATTGTCTTTGTGAGATTTCATACTCTTTACTTGAAGTTGTCAGCAACGTCAATATTTATTTTACTAATAAAATCGAGCAATTCTTTTCTTCCTAAGCTGGTAGATGAAGAGGTTAAAAATGATTGAGGAAGGCTTTCCCAGTAGTTTAGAAGTTTCTTTTTGTAAGAGGTAATTTGTTTGTTGATTTTAGAACTTCCTAGCTTGTCTGCTTTTGTGAAAATAATACAAAAAGGGATCTGGTTTTCTCCAAGAAATTGCATGAATTCAAGGTCTATTTTTTGAGGATCATGTCTACAGTCAATTAGTACAAAAGTACAGACTAAATGTTCACGCTTTTTAAAGTAGTCTTCAATGAATTTTTGAAAGCTAGAACGCATTTTTTTGGATACTTTAGCATATCCGTAGCCTGGTAAATCAACTAAAAACCAAGAGTCATTTATTTTGAAATGATTGATCAATTGAGTTTTTCCTGGGGTTCCAGAAACTTTTGCTAAATCTTTGCGTTCCATTAGCATGTTAATCAATGACGATTTACCTACGTTAGACCGGCCAATAAATGCGTATTCAGGAATCCGTTCAGAAGGGCATTTGGCAACCTCTGTATTGCTAATTATAAAATCTGCAGATGTAATTTTCATTGTAGCTAGATGTTTCTAGAAGTGATCCATTTGTCAAGTACCTCATTAAATTCTTTTGGTTTTTCCATCATGGCAGCATGGCCACATTTGTCGATCCAAAATAAATCAGAATCAGGTAGTAATTTATTAAAATCAACAGCCACTTCTGGAGGTGTAACTTTGTCTTGTTTTCCCCAGATTAAGCAGGTTGGTTGCGTCATGTTTGGTAAATCTTTTGCCATATTATGCCTGATGGCGCTTTTGGCAATTGCAAGTGTTCTTATCAAAGAATTTCTATCGTTTATAACACTATACACGTCATCTATTAGTGCTTCAGTGGCAATTTCTGGGTCGTAAAAAACATCTCTTGCTTTTGCTGTAACATAGCCTCTGTCTCCTCTTCTAGGGTAGCTGTCTCCCATAGAGTTTTCATAAAGCCCAGAACTCCCTGTTAGTACTAATGCTTTTACTTTTTCAGGGTAATGCTTTGCAAAGTAAAGTCCAATATGACCTCCTAAAGAGTTTCCCACAAGGACCACACGCTCTAGTTTTTTAAACTCAATAAAATCATGTAAAAATTTTGCTAAGTTTTTGATATTGGTTTTTAAAAGGGGTAAAGAATATAATGGTAATTCTGGAATGAGAATATGATATCCTTTTTTAGAAAAATGATCAAAGGTTTCATTGAAGTTGCTCAGTGCTCCCATGAGTCCATGTAAGATGACAATTGCTTGTCCTTTACCGGCCTCTGCATATGTAAATTCTCCTTCGGTTATTAGGTTTTCTGTCATAGTCTTGGTTGATTTGACTCAATGGCAAATGTAGTTTTTTTTTACCACATATGCATCTTTAATATTTGTGTCTTGAATCTTAATATATCTTATAGATTGTCAGTATTTTAGGTGTTATTTTCTTTTTTTGTAACTAAGTGGTGAAAAGTGGCAAAAAGTGGTAAAAAATTTATATTTTTGAAAACATAACCACTGTATTTATAATTTTGACAAATCTAATTGGGACATATCAATGCAAGGCAGACGCGAAAGGACGTGTATTGTTTTCGTCAGCGCTTAAAAAGCAGTTGTTGCCTGTTGTTTCTCAGGGTTTTGTATTGAAGCGTGCTGTTTTTCAGCCTTGTTTGGAGTTGTATCCCATGGAAGAATGGAATTTGATGATGGAGCGAATAAATAAGCTAAATCGATTTGTTAAGAAGAACAACGATTTTATTAGAAGGTTTACTGCGGGTGTTCGCGTTGTTGAATTGGATGCTTCGGGGAGATTGTTGATTCCTAAAGATTTGTGTGAAGTTGCAGGTATTCAAAAAGAGGTGGTGCTATCTTCTGCTATAAATATTGTTGAAGTATGGGATAGGGATCGATATGAGAAAGCTATTGATGCTGCTGCGCTAGATTTTGCAGAGCTTGCTGAAGAGGTAATGGGAAATACAGATATAGATGAATTATCATAGTCCAGTTTTATTAAAGGAGAGTGTAGATGCTCTAGATGTCAAGGAAGACGGAGTTTATGTTGATGTGACGTTTGGCGGTGGCGGTCATTCAAGAGAAATCTTAAGTCGTTTAGGTCCGAAAGGAAGGTTGTTTGCTTTTGATCAGGATCCAGATGCTCAGCATAATAAAATTGATGATGATCGTTTTGTTTTGATTGCTGAAAACTTTAGGCATATAGCGCGTTTTTTGAAATTCTATAAGGTTCGAAAGGTAGATGGAGTTTTGGCAGATTTAGGGGTTTCTTCTCATCAGTTTGATGCGGCAGAAAGAGGTTTTTCAACGCGTTTTGATGCGGATTTAGATATGAGAATGGATCAGAAGTCAAAGGTATCTGCAAAAGAAATTGTAAAGAGGTATTCTGAAGAGCGATTGGCGGATATTTTATTTTTATATGGTGAATTGAGAAGTGCAAGAGCTTTGGCTAAAACAATTGTAGAAGCAAGGGCAGAGAAAGATATAGAGACAAGTTTTCAATTAAAAGAAGTGTTGAAGCGGCATTTACCGAAAGCAAAGGAACATAAAATATTGGCTCAGATTTACCAAGCTATTCGAATAGAGGTGAATGAAGAGTTAGAAGTGTTAAAAGAATTTTTAAATCAAATTCCTGCTTTGTTGGCTTCAGAAGGAAGGTTGAGTGTGATCTCGTACCATTCTTTAGAGGATCGGTTGGTAAAGCGTTTTATTAGAACTGGCTTGTTTAGTGGTGAGCCTGAGAAGGATTTTTACGGAAACACAAGTGAGCCTTTAAAGAAGGTTGGAAAGTTAATAGTGCCTAGTGCTATTGAGATTAAAGAAAACAATAGAGCTCGCAGTGCTAAGTTAAGAATAGCAACATTGAAGTAATGAATGTCGTGAAGAAAAGTATATATGATTTGTTGAGAGGTAGCTTTCTTACAGATGCTTCTGCTTTTAAGAATTGGCGCATCATTATTTTTGTTGTTGGCCTGTTACTTTTTATGATTTCTAGCGCCCATAATGCAGATGGGAAAGTTATGGAAATTGCGCGACTGAATAAGGAAAAAAGAGAATTAAGGGCAGCGTATGTAGATACGGGTACTATATTGATGCGAATGAAAATGGAATCAAGTATTCGGCAGAAGGTTAAGCAAAGAGGCATACATCCTTCAAAAACATCACCTCAAAAAATTAAAATCACCAAAAAAAATAAATAACCTTGGCAACAATTAAAAAAAGCATATTAAACAAACTTTATATAGTTACTGCTTTAATGACGCTTTTTTTTCTTGTGATTGTTTTTAGGGTTGTTAATATTCAATATATACAAGGAGATAAGTATCGAAAGCTCTCTGTAGAGAACACGATTAAAAATGATACTATCTTTTCTAATCGAGGAAATGTATACGCTGCCGATGGTAATTTGTTGGCAACATCGATGTATAAGTACACCATTCGTATGGATTTGGTTGCTGTGAGAAGTAGTGTTTTTGAGAAGCATTTAAAAGCACTGTCAAAATCGTTATCTGAGTTGTTGGGAAAGTCAGCATCGTATTATCAAAACAAATTGCGGACAGCCCGAAAAAGAAAAAATCGCTATTTACTGATTGCTAGAGGCTTGGGGTATACCGATTATATGAAGATTAAAAATTTTCCAATTTTTAACTTAGGTCCATATAAAGGAGGGTTTATCACTGAACAAAAAACAGTTCGAGTAAGGCCTATTGGCAAAATAGCGGAAAGAACAATCGGGTATAATGATCATAGGGGTGGTGCGGGTATTGAAGGAGCTTTTGCGGGGTATTTGCAGGGTGAGAACGGTTGGAGGTTGAAGCAGAAAATTGCAAAAGGACAATGGAAGCCAATTAATGATGTAAATGAGAAAGAGCCTATAGATGGTAGTGATGTTATCACCACTTTAGATGTGAATATGCAAGATATCACACATCATGCTTTATTGCGGCAAATGGAGTATTTTGAAGCTGAGCATGGTTCTGCTATTGTTATGGAAACTGCAACAGGAGAGGTGAAGTCAATTTCTAATTTAGGAAGAACATCTCAAGGTAAATATTACGAAAAAAGAAATTATGCCGTCTGGGAATCACATGAGCCAGGGTCAACATTTAAGTTGGCGAGTTTAATGGCTGCTTTAGACGATAAGGTAATCGATACAGCGACCGTTGTAGATACAGAAAAAGGTGTTATGTGGTTGCATGGTAGTAAAGTCGAGGATTCTCATAGAGGTGGTTATGGTAAAATTTCTGCGGCACGAGTATTTGAGGTTTCTTCCAATGTAGGAATTGTGAAGTTAATAAAGAAGCATTATGATGATGACCCTGAGAAGTTTATTCGTAAGATGAGGTCTTTTGGGCTAGATGAAAAATTAGGACTGCCTATTCAAGGTGAAGGAAAACCTTTTATTCCGTATCCGGGCAATA
Source organism: Polaribacter sp. (assembly GCA_042094215.1). Classification (GTDB taxonomy): domain Bacteria; phylum Bacteroidota; class Bacteroidia; order Flavobacteriales; family Flavobacteriaceae; genus Polaribacter. Next base: position 5,656 of record JBELDQ010000008.1, read on the forward strand.
CAAGAAACCCGTGGAGTAAAATTTCTCTTGAATGGATGGCCTGGGGTTACGGTGTATCTATAACACCTCTGCAGATGTTGACTTTTTACAACGCTGTTGCCAATAATGGAGAAATGGTGAAGCCAAGATTTGTTAGAGAATTACGTGTTCAGAATAAAACCAAAAAAGTGTTTGATAAGGTGGTGCTTAAAAAGAGGATTGCGAGTCAAGAGACCATAAAAAAAGTTCGGAAGGTTTTGGAAAATGTTGTGAGAAGAGGGACTGCAGAGAATGTGTATTCGCCTGGTCTTTCATTGGCAGGTAAAACAGGTACTGCTAAAAAATGGGTAGATGGTGTAAGAGATGAACAAGGTGCTTATGTAAAGGGGCATTATTCCAATAAGTTATATGTTGCTTCTTTCGCAGGTTTTTTTCCTGCTGATAAGCCTAAATATTCTTGTATTGTTGTGATACATGAGCCAAATAAAAAGAAAGGGTATTATGGTGCGGTGGTTGCTGCGCCTGTATTTAAAGAAATTGCTCAGAAAATTTATTCAACTACGCCTTTTGAAACCAATAGTGTTAAAGAAGACGCACCTATGAAGGTTTCGGACTCAGATTATGGAAGGTACTATTCGATGCTGCAAAAGGAGTATCGTGTTGTTCCTGATGTAAGAGGGATGTCGGGGATGGATGCTGTGTCTCTTTTGGAAAGCTTAGGGATGGTTGTTGAATTTAAAGGTGTTGGCAAGGTGCTAGTACAATCAAAAAGAAAAGGATCGCAATTTAAAAAGGGAGATAGAATTCTCTTGAAATTATCATAGGATTAAGTGAAAAATTTAAAAGATATATTACACAGGGTTTCTGTTGAGTCACAAGTTGGTTCAGTAGATGTTGTTGTGAATACTGTGCAATTCGATTCGAGGAAAATTGTTAAAAATGATGTGTTTATAGCTCAGAGAGGAGTTACTGTAGATGGTCATTTATTTATAGATAAGGCAATTAGTTTGGGTGCAAAAGTGGTGGTGTGTGAGATGATTCCGGTGAAAACGGATGCTCATGTAACATATATACAGGTTGCAGACTGCAATCATGCATTGGCAATTATGGCTTCAAATTATTTCGAAAATCCGTCATCGCGTTTAAAATTGATTGGTGTGACCGGTACCAATGGTAAAACAACAATAGCAACATTGTTGTATCAGTTGTTTAAAAAAGCAGGCTTTAAAGTAGGGTTGCTTTCTACGGTAAAAGTATTGGTTGGAGATGAGGAGTATAAAGCGACGCATACAACACCAGATTCTCTTGCAATTAATGCGTACTTGTCAGCGATGGTTAATGCAGAAGTAGTTTATTGTTTTATGGAGGTAAGTTCTCATGGGATTCATCAAAAACGAACACATGGTTTGCAATTTGATGGGGGTGTTTTTACAAATCTTTCTCATGACCATTTAGATTATCATTCATCTTTTGCGGAGTATAGAGATGTGAAGAAAATGTTTTTTGACCTCTTGCCAAAAGATGCATTTGCATTGGTTAATATTGATGATAGAAATGGAGCTGTGATGTTGCAGAACACCAAAGCCTTAAAAAGAACCTATGCGCTAAAAACGATTGCAGATTCAAAAGGAAAGGTGCTCGAAAAACGCATGTCTGGGACTTTACTAGCCATAGATGGTATCGAAGTTTGGGTGAAGTTAATTGGAACCTTCAATGCGTATAATTTATTGGCTATTGTTGCGACTGCAGAATTGTGTGGTTTTGAGAAAATGGAAATTCTTCGTTTGGTTAGTGAATTGGAAAGTGTTAGTGGTCGATTTCAGTATATGGTTTCGAAAAAAGGGATTACTGCTATTGTAGATTATGCCCATACGCCAGATGCATTAAAAAATGTCTTAGAAACTATTTTAGATATAAAAACATCTCAAGAAGAGGTTATTACTGTTGTTGGTTGTGGAGGTGATAGAGATAAAGCGAAAAGGCCTAAAATGGCAATGATTGCCGCGCAGCTAAGTACGCAAGTGATTTTTACTTCAGATAACCCGAGAACTGAGGATGCTCAGCTAATTATTGATCAAATGGAGCAGGGTGTGGCCATAGATCATATTTCAAAAACACTGTCTGTTGTAGATAGAAAACAAGCTATTAAAACAGCATGTAGGCTTTCTAAAGTGGGCGATATTATTTTAATTGCAGGAAAGGGGCATGAAGATTATCAAGAGATCAATGGGGAACGTTTTTATTTTGATGATTTAAAAGTAGTAACAGAATGTTTTAATCAATTAAATAAATAAGAATGCTATATTATTTATTCGAATACTTAGAGAGTCAATTCAATTTAACTGGGGCAAGTGTCTTTCAGTTTATTACTTTTCGGGGTGCATTGGCATTCATATTTTCATTGTTGTTTTCAACAATTTTTGGAAAGAGAATTATTAATTTCTTAAGAAATCAACAAGTTGGTGAAACTGTTAGAGATTTAGGGTTGCAGGGACAAGCTCAAAAATCAGGTACACCAACAATGGGAGGTGTTATTATCATTATGGCTACATTGATACCTGTGCTGATGTTGGCGAAATTAGATAACATTTATGTGTTGCTCCTTGTGATAACTACGGTTTGGATGGGGTTCATAGGGTTTCTAGATGACTATATAAAAGTATTTAAAAAAGATAAGCAAGGTTTAAGTGGTAAGTTCAAAGTGCTAGGTCAAGTGGGCTTGGGTTTATTTGTTGGTGCAATGCTTTATTTTCATCCCGATGTTACAATCAAAGAGCAGTTGCCTGTTGCTGATCAAATTGTTCAAGTAAATGGTAAGAAGCAAGTGTTTGGAGCTGCGCATAAATCTACAAAAACAACCATTCCTTTTTTTAAAAATAATGAACTTGATTACTCAAGAGTTTTAAGTTTTTTAGGAGATGGATATCAGTCTTATGCATGGGTTGTATTCATATTTGTGGTTGTGTTTATTGTGACGGGTGTTTCTAACGGGGCAAACTTAACAGATGGAATTGATGGTTTGGCGGCCGGCTCATCTGCAATTATTGTTATTACGTTGGCTATTTTCGCATGGGTGTCAGGAAATATAATTTTTGCAGATTATTTGGATGTAATGTATATCCCGAACTCCGGAGAAATGACGGTGTTTATTTTGGCATTTGCAGGAGCCTTAATTGGGTTTTTGTGGTATAATACGTTTCCTGCACAAGTTTTTATGGGCGATACAGGGAGTCTAACTATCGGAGGTATCATTGCGGTAATTGCAATTGCTATTCGTAAAGAATTATTGCTTGTGTTTTTGGCAGGTATTTTTGTTGCAGAGAATATGTCTGTGATTTTACAAGTGAGCTATTTTAAGTATACAAGAAAGAAATTTGGAGTCGGTAGACGTATATTTAAAATGTCACCTTTGCATCATCATTACCAAAAGTTAGGATATCATGAAAGTAAAATTGTAACACGATTTTGGATCGTTGGGATTTTATTGGCAGTGTTTACAATTGCAACCTTGAAATTAAGATAGATGAAAAGAATTGTTGTTTTAGGGGGAGGTGAAAGTGGCGTGGGAACAGCAATTCTTGCAGTGCAAAATATGTATGAGGTTTTTGTTTCTGATAAAGGCGAAATAGCTCAAAAATATAAAGAAGTTCTTTTACATAATAACATCGATTTTGAAGAGTGTCAGCATACAGAAGCTAAGATTTTGAATGCTGATTTGGTAATGAAAAGTCCAGGTATTCCAGAACGTGTGCCCTTGATTCAGAAGTTGCTTAAGAAACATATTCCTGTGATTTCTGAAATTGAGTTTGCTAGTCAATTTACAAAGAAAGTATTGGTCGGTATTACCGGTTCTAATGGGAAAACAACCACAACCTTGCTTGTGCATCATGTGTTGAGTCAGGCTAATTTAAATATAGGGGTTTCGGGTAATATTGGAGATAGTTTTGCAGCGCAAGTTGCAATGCAAAAGTACGATTCTTATGTGTTAGAACTGAGTAGTTTTCAGTTGGATGGTGTTGTGGATTTTGCTCCGCATATAGCAATTATAACCAACATAACTCCAGATCATTTAGATCGATACAATGATGATTTTAATGCGTATGTGGCTTCAAAATTTAGAATAACAAAGAACCAAACTGAAGATGATTATTTGATATATGATGCAGATGATGAAGCGTCAAATAAATGGTTAAAAAAATATAAAACAAATGCAAAGCTAGTACCCTTTTCAATAGAAAGAGAATTGGGGTTTGGAGCATTTTTAAGAAATGATACAATTATAACGAAATTAAATACAGAAGAATTTACTATGCCAGTAACTAATTTATCCTTGAAAGGAAAACACAATGTAAAAAATGCAATGGCTTCTGCGATGACAGCACAATTGTTAAAAGTTAGAAAGCAGACAATTAAAGAAAGCTTGTCAAGTTTTGAAGGTGCTGAGCATCGTCTAGAGAATGTGCAGAAGGTGAGAGATGTACAGTATATTAATGATTCCAAAGCAACCAATGTAAATGCTACCTTTTATGCGTTGGAGTGCATGGATGCACCTACTGTATGGATTGTTGGTGGGGTAGATAAAGGAAATGATTACCACGACTTATTGCCGCTAGTGAGGGAGAAGGTAAAAGCAATTGTTTGTTTAGGTATAGATAATAAGAAGATTAAAGAGACTTTTGGAAATGTAGTGGATATGATTGTTGAGACGGCAGGAGCAGAGGAGGCAGTAAAAGTTTCGTCAAAATTTGCCTCAAAAGGAGATACTGTTTTGTTGTCTCCAGCATGCGCAAGTTTTGATTTGTTTGAGAATTATGAAGATAGAGGTCGTCAATTTAAAACAGCAGTAAGAGCAATAGTATAGGAGTTTAAATGAGAGGGTTATTGAAACATATCAAAGGAGATAGGACTATTTGGTCTATCGTTGCTGTGCTGGCAATTTTTTCGTTTATGCCAGTCTATAGTGCGAGTACTAATTTGGTATATGTAGTTGGCGCTGGTTCTACTTTTGGGTATTTAATGAAGCACATGATTTTGTTGATTATGGGGTTTGTTATTATTTATGGTGTTCATAAAATCCCTTACAGATATTTTAGCGGAGGGTCTTTATTGATGTTACCTGTGGTGCTTTTATTGTTGATATATACCTTGTCTCAGGGTACTACTATTGGCGGCGCAAACGCAAGTAGATGGATTCGCATTCCTTTTGTAGGAGTTGGTTTTCAGACCTCAACCTTGGCGGGATTGATTTTGATGATTTATGTGGCGAGATATTTGGCAAAGAATAAAGATAAAAAGATTGAATTTAAAGAGAGTTGTTGGCAGTTGTGGTTGCCAGTGGGTTTGATTTTAGTTTTTATTTTACCCGCAAATTTTTCAACAACAGCAATTATTTTTACAATGGTTGTGATGTTGACACTTATCGGTGGGTATCCTCTGAAGTATATTGGAATTGTTCTTGGAGCAGGTCTTCTTGTTTTAACTTTGTTTGTTTTAACTGCTAAAGCATTTCCTGATGCCATGCCAAATCGCGTAGCCACATGGCAAAGCAGAATTGAAAATTTCTCAAGTGATACTGCAGAAGAGGGATATCAAGTAACAAAAGCAAAAATTGCAATAGCTACAGGAGGTTTAACGGGTAATGGGCCAGGAAAGAGTGTTCAGAAAAACTTTTTACCGCAATCATCTTCAGATTTTATTTATGCAATTATTGTTGAAGAATATGGTTTGGTGGGTGCTCTCTCTGTTATTTTTGTTTACTTTTTACTGCTCTTTAGAATTGTAATGGCAGCAAAAAAAGCTACCACAATTTTTGCGTCATTATTGGTAATTGGAGTTGGCTTGCCAATTATTTTTCAAGCCATGATTAATATGGCTGTGGCAAGTAATTTATTTCCTGTTACAGGGCAAACCTTGCCGCTTATTAGTAGTGGGGGTACTTCTATTTGGATGACCTGTTTTGCTTTGGGTATAATTTTGAGTGTTAGTGCTTCGAAAGAAGAGACGGAAGAAACAATTTTAGATGATAATCCTTTAGATATTTTACATGAAGCAATCGATTAACATCATTATTAGCGGAGGAGGAACAGGAGGGCATATTTATCCTGCAATAGCAATTGCAAATGAAATAAAGCTGCGATTTCCTCAGGCGAAATTTCTGTTTGTTGGAGCAAAAGATAAAATGGAAATGGAGAAAGTTCCAGAAGCAGGCTATGATATTAAAGGTCTTTGGATTTCTGGATTTCAAAGAAAACTGACAGTAAGAAATTTTTTATTTCCTTTGAAGTTGCTTAGTAGTTTGGCCGTGGCTAGCGCTATTATTCGAAAATTTAAACCGGATATTGCCATTGGTACTGGAGGTTTTGCTAGTGGTCCAATATTAATGATTGCCGGTGTTAAGGGAATTCCTACACTGATTCAGGAGCAGAATTCTTACCCGGGAATAACAAATAAATTGTTGGGTAAGAAAGCGGCGTCAGTTTGTGTGGCTTATGATGGTTTAGAACGCTTTTTTCCGATTAATAAAATAGTAAAAACAGGGAATCCTGTACGACAAGACCTATTGTTAATTAAAGATAAAAGAGGTGACGCAAAAACCTTTTTTAAATTAGATCACCAAAAGAAAACGGTATTGATTCTTGGAGGTAGTTTAGGAGCTAGAAGAATAAATCAGTTGGTTGAAGAGCACTTGGCTTTTTTTAAAGAGCAAGATGTTCAATTGATGTGGCAATGTGGTGCGTTGTATATTGATCAGTATCAGAAGTACAATGAAAAACAAGATGTGCAAGTACATCAGTTTTTGGATCGGATGGATTTTGCCTATGCTGCTGCGGATATCATTATTTCAAGGGCCGGGGCAAGCTCAGTCTCTGAGTTGTGTATTGTAGGGAAGCCTACGGTTTTTATACCATCGCCTAATGTGGCTGAAGATCATCAGGCTAAAAATGCAAAATCAATAGCTGATAGCGGAGGTGCATTGGTGTTGAAAGAAGCAGAACTGAATAGGTTTTCTGGTGTTTTTAAAGATTTATTGGAAGATGAGCAGAAGCAACAAAGTTTAAGTGAGGCTATGCTGAAGTTGGCATTGCCAAATGCAACAAGTGACATTGTTAACGAGATTGAAAAATTAGTAGAAAGGTGAATTTGAAAAATATTCATAACGTTTATTTTATAGGTGTCGGAGGAATCGGAATGAGTGCCCTTGCTCGTTATTTTAAGGCAAATGGGAAGCGTGTTGCTGGATATGATAAAAATAAATCCGCCATTACAAGTGCTTTAATTTCTTTGGGAGTTGATGTTTGTTTTGAGGATTCAGTAGAGGAGATTCCAGTTGACTTTCTCTCAAAAAAAGATACATTGGTTGTCTTTACGCCGGCCATTCCTAAAGATAATGTACAATACACTTATCTATTAAATAGTGGGTTCGTGCTCTTAAAGCGCTCTGAAATATTAGGAAAAATAACGGAAAATACCTTTTGTCTCGCTGTTGCTGGAACTCACGGAAAAACCACAACGTCGTCTATTTTAGGACATATTATGCAGCCGAGTAAAGCCACTTCTTTTTTGGGAGGGATTACAGAGAATTATAATTCTAATTTAATACTTGGTGAAGATAAAATTTCTGTAGTTGAGGCAGATGAGTTTGATCGCTCCTTTTTGCAGTTGTCTCCAGATATTGCTTGTATTACTTCTATGGATGCAGATCATTTAGATATTTATGGAGCACATGATGTTTTGATACAGTCATTCAATGATTTTTCTAATCAGGTGAGAGGAACAATGATTGTTGCGAAAGGTTTGCCAATTGATGGATTGACGTATGCGATAGAAGAACCTGCAGATTACAGAGCTACAAATCTAAAGATTGAAAAAGGTAAATACATTTTTGATGTACAAACACCAAAAGAAAACATAAAGAATGTTGTGTTGAGTTTGCCGGGGAAACACAATGTTATGAATGCTTTGGTTGCTTTAGCTTTGGCATATGAATATGGTATTCCCTTAGCTGAGATTAAGCATCAGATACAGACATTTAAAGGAGTGAAACGAAGGTTTTCTTACAGAATTGATCGAGAAGATTTGGTTCTGATTGATGATTATGCACATCATCCAACAGAAATAGCTGCAGTTGCAAAATCTGTGAGGGAGATGTATCCTAATGAGAGGGTGTTAGCGGTGTTTCAGCCACATTTATTCACAAGGACTAGAGATTTTATCGATGACTTCGCTAAAGAGCTGTCGGCTTTTGATGAGTTGCTATTGCTCGATATATATCCGGCTCGAGAACTGCCTATTGAGGGTGTTACATCTAGTTGGTTATTGTCTAAAGTGGGGCTAGGTGCTAAAATGTTAGTAGCTAAGAAAAATGTAGTAGCTCAGATTAAAAAGACAGATGCAAAGGTAATTGTAATGCTGGGTGCTGGAGATATCGGGGTGCTGGTGCATCGCGTTGTTGAGGAATTAGAAACAGGTAAAAAAAAGGGATGAGAAAAATAAGTACATATTTGTTTTCTTTCCTTCTTTTGGGAAGCTTGATTTTTTTGTATGGATTTTCCTTATCAGAAAACGCTCGTAAAAAAATTACGAAAGTACTAGTTGAATTTGAAGAGGGAGAGAATAATTTTCTAACACATCAGGCGGTTAATAAATTGTTAATACAAAATCATAAAAACGTGCAAAACCAACGAAAATCTGTATTAGATTTACAAGGTTTAGAACGAAAGTTATTGTCGAACCCATATATAGAGCACGCAACTGTGTTTTATACCATAGATGGAGTTTTGAAAAGCATCGTAAAACAGCGCAATCCGATTGCTAGAATTCACACAGGAGAAGAGGTTTATTATGTTGATAAACAAGGGGTAGTAGTGCCATTGTCGGATGTTTTTTCTGCAAGAGTGATGCTAGTAACAGGAACTGTTGAGGCCAAAGACTTGGGTGAAATTACAGCTTTTGTAAATGGTATTTTGGCAGATGACTTCTTGAAAAAAGAAATTATAGGGGTGCACAAAACGCAGCAAAATGAGTTTGTTTTAAGCGTTCGAAGTGGTTCTTATAAAATAGAAATAGGTTCGTTGAAGGAATTAAATTTGAAGTTTCGAAAATTAAAGGCCTTTTATAAGAAGGCTTTTGTAGATAGAACAATTGCACAATACAAAACAATAAATTTAAAATATCACAACCAAGTTGTGTGTTCAAAATAAAACAAGATGGAAAACAATAAAATAGCGGTAGGTCTAGATATTGGTACAACCAAAATTGTTGCCATGATTGGTAAAAAAAACGAGTACGGAAAGCTAGAAGTCTTAGGTATAGGTAAGGCGAAGAGTCTCGGTGTAAAAAGGGGGGTTGTGAGTAATATTACCCAAACAATTCAGTCTATTCAGCAAGCTATAGATGAAGCTGAAAGTGTGTCGGGTCAGAAAATTGAGGATGTAGTTGTTGGAATTGCAGGTCAGCATATACGAAGTTTGCATCATAGCGATTATATCACAAGAAACAATGCAGATGAAGTAATCGACGAAGCGGATATTGATAATTTAGTGAATCAAGTTCATAAATTAGTGATGTTGCCAGGAGAAGAAATTATCCATGTGCTGCCACAAGAATTTAAGGTAGATAGTCAAGGAGAAATTAAAGAGCCCATTGGAATGTATGGAGGTCGTCTGGAAGCCAACTTTCATGTCGTTGTTGGACAAGTTTCTTCAATACGAAATATTGGAAGGTGTGTGAAAAGTGCTGGTTTAGATTTATCCGATATCACCTTAGAGCCTCTGGCTTCAGCATCAGCAGTATTGAGCCAGGAAGAGAAAGAAGCAGGCGTTGCTTTAATTGATATAGGAGGAGGTACTACAGATTTAGCCATTTTTAAGGATGGCATAATTCGCCATACAGCGGTAATCCCTTTTGGAGGTAATGTAATTACAGAAGATATTAAAGAAGGCTGTTCTATTATTGAAAAGCAAGCTGAGCTATTGAAAATTAAATTTGGATCTGCTTGGCCTGGTGAAAATAAAGATACTGAAATTGTTTCGATTCCTGGATTGAGAGGAAGGGAGCCTAAAGAAATTACCTTGAAAAATTTGTCCAAAATTATTCATGCTAGAGTGCAAGAAATTATTGAGCATGTGTATTTGGAAATAAAGAATTATGGGCATGAAACTGCAAAAGGAAAGTTAATTGCGGGAATTGTACTAACAGGTGGGGGTTCGCAATTGAAGCATTTGCGTCAACTAGTTGAGTACATTACTGGAATGGATGCTAGAATTGGGTACCCTAATGAGCATCTTGCAGGAGATTCTGACGAATCATTGTCTAGTCCGTCATACGCAACTGCAGTAGGTTTGTTAATGGAAGGTCTTGAGAAGGAATGCAGGAATGAGACTGATGCTTGTGAAAATGAACAAGAAGATGAAGCAACTGTTTCTGAGGGTGTAGATTCTGAGAGTTTGGTGCAAGAAGTACCAGTGAAAAAAACAAAATCCTTTTTTGAAAAGTTTACAGATAGCTTTAAAGAGTTTTTAGACAACGCAGAATAAAGAAGTAAAAGAAATAATTAAATTGATAAAATATAAACGTTATTATGAGTGGAGAATTTGATAACATTTTATTTGACATGCCTAAATCACAATCAAATACTATTAAAGTAATTGGTGTTGGTGGTGGTGGAAGTAATGCTGTAAATCACATGTTTCAGCAAGACATTAAAGGGGTAGATTTTGTAATCTGTAATACAGATGCACAAGCTTTAGATAGTAGCTCTATTCCTAATAAAATCCAACTTGGTGCAGGATTGACCTCTGGTTTGGGAGCTGGTGCAAACCCAGAAGTGGGTGCAAGTGCAGCGAAAGAAAGTATTGAGCAAATTCAACAAATGCTCGGAGCCCAAACAAAAATGGTTTTTATCACCGCAGGGATGGGTGGTGGAACAGGAACAGGTGCTGCTCCAATTATAGCTAGAATAGCCAAGGATATGGATATTTTAACTGTTGGTATTGTAACTATGCCATTTCAGTTTGAGGGCAGAATGCGCTCAAAACAAGCTCAAAATGGAATAGACACATTAAGAAGTAATGTTGATTCTTTGATTGTTATTAATAATAATAAGTTAAGAGAGGTCTATGGAAATCTTGGTTTTAAAGCCGGATTTTCTAAGGCAGATGAAGTCTTGTCTACCGCTGCAAGAGGGATTGCAGAAGTGATTACCCATCACTACAAACAAAATATAGATTTACATGACGCAAAAACCGTATTGTCTAATAGCGGTACTGCAATTATGGGATCTGCAAAAGAATCGGGTGTTAATAGAGGTAGGAATTCTATTGTGAAAGCATTGGATTCTCCTTTGTTAAATGACAATAAAATAACTGGAGCAAAAAATGTATTGTTGCTCATTGTTTCAGGTACTGATGAAGTAACGATAGATGAAATAGGCGATATAAATGATTATATTCAAACAGAAGCTGGTTATGAAGCTAACATTATTATGGGTATTGGAGAAGATGACTCTTTAGGTGATGCTATTTCTGTAACTGTTGTTGCAACAGGTTTTGCTACAGATCAACAAAGTAGTATCACAAACACGGAAGCGAAAAAAATTATTCATACTTTAGAGGAAGAGCAGAAAGCAACCTATGATTTTTCTGAAAATACAGTCACTAAATCAAGTGCTTTGGATGCCCCAATAGATAGGGTGCCTGCTGCAAAAGTTGTGCATGTTCTCGAGGAAGATATTGATGTGGAAGAGGAGAAAACAAACTTGATTCCAACAACAAGTTTTATAAATGAGATCAATGTTACATATGATGAAATTGCAATAGAGACTATCTCTGAAGATGATTTTATTATAACAAATGCTGCGCCGAAAATTGACGAAAAGAATATAGAGAAACCGATGCAACTGCAAGCCGATTTATTATTTGATTTGCCTTTGAATAGTTACGAGGAAATTGAGCCAGTTCAAGAGAAAGAAGTTCGTTTTAACTTGTCTATTGAAGATGTGAATGAGATCGAAGTAAAAGATGCTATAGAGATTGTAGCTTCACAGAGAGATGCTGTAGAAAAGAGGTATGTGTTGGAAGATTTTACAGCAGAACCAACAATTGGGAAAAGTTCTAAGATAGATCAGAAAAAGGCAGTTGTTGAAGAAGAGGAGATAGCGTTTAAAGTATCCTCTAAAGTACAGAAGTTAGAAGATATTGAAACCATTTCTGAGGAGATTTCCCCGTTAAGTTTAACAATTTCTGAGTTGGAAAGGACGGCAGAATTACGTCGTCAAAAAATGAAAGGGTTCAATTATAAATTCTCTGATCAAGTAAGTAAGAATATTGATGAGATTGAACGTCAGCCTGCTTATAAAAGATTGGGTGTGAATTTAGATCAAGTCAATTCTGATTTGAGTAAATCTAAAACAACACTAAGTACAGATGCGAATGATGATGCTCAATTGAGGTCAAACAATTCGTTTTTACATGATAATGTCGATTAAGGATAAATACAATTAAAAGATGAGTTTAGAAAAACAATTAATGGATCAGATGAAAATGGCCATGAAATCTAAAGATACTATGGCTCTCCAGGCCTTAAGATCGGTTAAGTCGGCTATTTTATTGGCTAAGACAGAAAATGGAGCCAATAGTGAGTTGACTGAAGATCAAGAAATGAAAATTTTGCAAAAGCAAGTGAAGCAAAGAAAAGATAGTGCTGCAATTTTCATAGATCAAGGAAGGCAAGACTTGGCTGAGCCAGAATTGGCAGAAGCTGCCGTGATAGCAGGGTTTTTGCCTGAAGCGTTGTCTGAAGAGGCAATTGAGCAAGTTGTAGTAGCAACCATTGCAAAATTAGGTGCACAAGGAATGAAAGATATGGGCAAAGTAATGGGAGTAGTGTCAAAAGAATTGGCCGGACAAGCTGATGGAAAGACAATTTCAACTTTAGTCAAAAAGAATTTAGTATAAAAGTGTAATACCACTCGTCAACTCGAAAAGAGTTGGGAGTGATTGTGTTTTTATGTAGTACAAGGCTCCGTAGTTCAACTGGATAGAATATCAGATTTCGGCTCTGACGGTTATAGGTTCGAATCCTATCGGAGTCACTACTTTATGTCAAAAAAAAGGGTAAATTACTATGGTTAATTTACCCTTTTTTTGAAATAAGAGTTGGCGATACTAGATATTTAGAGGAAACCTTGTAAATGTTCTTGTTTTTGTTATTTTTAGCTTTCTAATATATATGGTGTGCATTTTTTCAGATTGAGTTTCTACGTAATTAGTTTTTTGTCTTTTGTTATTTGGAGCATTGATTCGTTGTATGTCTACTTTTATGGCAAGCCAATATTAGTGCACTCCTATCTTAAAACGAAATCCTTATCAGCGCATCAAAAGGAAATCCTAATAGAAAAAGTATCGTTTTACAACACACTAAATTCCTCTTATAAAAAATACTTTGAACATCGACTAGCCGTATTTATTGATACCTATCAGTTTATCGGAAGAGGCGATTATGCAATTACCGATGAAACTAAAGTTTCTATAGGTGCTGTGTATGTGATGATGACTTTTGGGATGCGGAAATACATAACAACTGTCTTTGATAAGATAGTAGTGTATCCTGCAGAGTTTTCATCAAAAGCGCATAAAAGAAAACATAAAGGAGAGTTTAATTTCCGTTATAAAACAATTGTTTTTTCATGGGATGATTTTGTTAGAGGAGGTTTGAGTAAAAATGATAACTTAAATTTAGGAGTACATGAGTTTACTCATGTATTGAGTTTTCATGGGAAAATTTCTAAAGATTATAGTGCTAAGGTTTTTAATCAAATGCACCACGATGTTATACGTTATGTAAAAACTCCAGAAAATGCTCAGAAGATTAAATCTGAAAACTACTTTAGGTCATATGCATATACCAATAGTTACGAGTTTATGGCTGTAATGATGGAGTCTTTTTTTGAATCACCAATCGAGTTTAAATTGCGCTTTCCGGAGTTGTATGTGAAGGTTGTAAAAATGATTAATTACAAATCTTTTTCAAATTTTCTATAGTCTTTGTTGGGTTTTCACTTTTAAAAACAAAGCTACCTGCTACGAGTACATCAGCTCCTGCTTCAATCAAACGATTCGCATTTTGGTCGGTTACACCTCCGTCTATTTCTATCTGACAACTTGTATTTGAAAATTCAATTAAGTGTTTTAGTTGACTTACTTTTTTATACGTGTTTTCTATGAATGATTGTCCGCCAAACCCCGGATTTACACTCATAATACAAACGAGGTCTAGATCGTGAATTACATCCTCTAGCACTGCAATTGGTGTGTGTGGATTCAGGGCTACACCAGCTTTCATGCCTGCTCCTTTTATTGCTTGAATGGTTCGTTGTAAATGTGTGCAAGCTTCATAGTGCACTGTTAAGATATCAGCTCCAAGATCTGCAAAAGTATTGATATATCTGTCTGGGTTAACAATCATTAAATGGACATCAATGGTTTTTTGAGCATGTTTTGTGATGGCTTTTAAAACAGGCATTCCAAATGAGATATTGGGCACAAATACACCGTCCATAATGTCAATGTGAAACCAATCTGCATCACTCATATTTACCATTTCTATATCACGTTGTAAATTAGCGAAGTCTGCTGCTAAAATTGAAGGAGCAATTAATTTAGTCATAATTTTTTTGTTGTGTTGTTCGTGGTAAAAGTACAATATAAAAAAGAAAGCACTCAAATTAATTTGAGTGCTTTTGTATACCGTAATGGTGTAATTTTGAACTATCCTAGATAGGTCATCAATATTTTACTTCTAGAGGTGTGTTTGAGTCTTCTTATCGCTTTTTCTTTAATTTGACGAACGCGTTCACGAGTTAAGTCAAAAGTTTCACCAATTTCCTCTAGAGTCATTGGTTGGTGTTCTCCTAAGCCAAAGTAAAGCTTAACGACATCTGCTTCTCTTGGAGTTAATGTTTCTAAAGCTCTTGAGATTTCAACCCTTAAAGATTCATGGAGTAAAGATTTGTCTGGGTTTGGTGATTCACCTGAGTTTAGTACATCATATAAGTTTGAGTCCTCTCCTTCAATTAGCGGAGCATCCATAGAGACGTGACGACCAGAATTCTTCATAGATTCTTTGACATCATTTACGGTCATGTCTAATTTTTTTGCAATTTCTTCTGGACTCGGTGGTCGTTCGTTTTCTTGCTCTAAGAAAGCGTACATTTTATTTATTTTATTAATCGATCCAATTTTGTTTAAAGGCAAACGAACAATACGTGATTGCTCTGCCAATGCTTGTAAAATAGACTGACGAATCCACCATACAGCATATGAAATGAATTTAAACCCACGAGTTTCGTCAAAACGTTTTGCTGCTTTAATCAATCCTAAATTCCCTTCATTAATTAAATCAGGTAATGTAAGTCCTTGATTTTGATATTGTTTGGCGACAGAAACTACGAAACGTAAATTGGCTTTTGTCAATTTCTCTAAAGCTACTTGATCTCCTGCTTTTATTCGCTGAGCTAATTCAACTTCCTCATCGGCAGTAATTAAATCTACCTTTCCTATTTCTTGTAAATATTTGTCTAACGATGCAGTTTCTCTATTGGTAACCTGCTTGGTGATTTTAAGTTGTCTCATCTATGTGAACGTTCTTTTTTAAACGATTAATACTACTCTACATTATCTTATACGTGTTCGAAACTGTAAATGTTACAAAATCATTATTTTTTTTTGCATTTTGATCGTGTTTTCTTTTTCACAAGTCTTTGAAGTACTGAATATAGATAATTTTGCGAAATAATATCATGATCTGTTCGCTATAGTACTTTGCTATTTTCCGTTTTCGATTTGTCATTTTGACTATCGAACTGAAAAGCATGTATTTGTGGAGTTAAAAAAATATTTATTTCATAGAGTGTCAGTTTTTATAGGGTGTTCTGAGTAGTGTGTTAATAATGAGCTTTCTAAATGAAAAAATGTAGCAATTAATCCATATTTTTTTGTACCTTGCGGCGCGATAGGTATTGGGGGATTTCTATCAAATAAAAAAGGTTGTTTGCAATTGCAAACAACCTTTTTACTTTATGTAGGTACTGAGATAACAGCGGGTTATACCTTTAGAATAATCCGTTTATTTGGGCATCTATTCTATCTATGATGTAGCCTAAATCTTCTGGTTTGGCCACAAAATCTAAATTATCAACATCAATAATTAATAATTTGCCTTTTGTATATGTAGAGATCCATGCCTCATAGCGTTCGTTTAACCTGCTCAAATATTCAATACTAATCGAGTTTTCATAATCTCTTCCTCTCTTATGAATTTGTCCAACTAAGTTCGGGATGCTTGAGCGTAAATAAATTAGCAGATCTGGCGGAGTTACAAGGTTTTCCATTAATTCAAATAAAGAGCTGTAGTTTTGATAATCTCTATTTGTCATTAAGCCCATTGCATGAAGATTCGGTGCAAAAATGTGTGCATCTTCGTAAATGGTTCTATCTTGAATGATTTTTTCACCTGTTTCTCTCAGTTCTAATATTTGTCTAAATCTACTATTTAAAAAGAATACCTGTAAGTTAAAAGACCAACGCTCCATTTCTGAATAAAAATCATCTAAATAAGGGTTTTCTTCTACAGCCTCAAAATGAGGCTTCCAATCGTAATGTTTGGCTAGTAATTTTGTTAAAGTTGTCTTACCAGCACCGATGTTTCCAGCAATAGCTACATGCATAATTTGTGTGTTCTAAATAGGTTGAAAAAAAGAGCGATAAAGGTAATCAAATTTTAGAATTGGCAATGCAATTAACAAATCAATTTATAGCCAAATCCACGAACATTTACGATTTGAATGTTTTCATCTTTTTTTAATTTTTTACGAAGTTTTGTTATAAATACATCCATGCTTCTTCCATTAAAAAAATCATCTATGCCCCATAATTTGTCAAGAATATGAGTCCTGTTCGTGGTTTCATTTTTGTTTTGATATAGTAAAAATAGGAGTTCAGATTCTCGATGTGTCAATGTGATTTTTTCTGTTTTATAATCAAGTGTTTGTTTGGTTGGGCTAAAGGAGTAGTCTCCGATAGAAAGCATCTTAGGTGTTTTCGTTACCAAGTCTGCACGAATGAGTGATTCCATTCTCACAATCAATTCTTCCATGGAAAAAGGTTTTTTTATGTAGTCGTTTCCGCCGTACTTAAACCCTTCTAAAACATCAGCTGTTTGTGATTTTGAAGTGAGAAATATGATGGGTGTCTGTTGGTCTGATTGACGTATTTCTTTGGCTAACGTAAATCCATCTTTAACAGGCATCATCACGTCTAATACGAGGATGTTTGGAGTAGTTTGATGATATAATTCTTGGGCTTTCATGCCATTTTCAGCGAGAAAAACTTGAAAATTTCTTGACTCTAAACTTTCCTTAATAATGTGTCCTAAATTCGGTTCGTCTTCGGCTAAAAGAACTTTTATTTTTGTGTTCATAAGGGTAAAGTAACTTTAAAAGTGGTCTGCAACGTATTGGGAGCTAATAGGATTTTTCCACCGTGCTTTTCAATGATAGTTTTGCTGTAGTAAAGGCCAATACCGAATCCTTTTATAGTGTGTGTATTTCCTGTAGGGACTCTGTAAAATTTATCAAATATTTTGTCTCGTTGAGTTTTGTCAATGCCATTCCCGTTGTCGGCAATGGTAATTTCTACTTTGTTCGAAACTACTGAGGCCCGAATTTCAATGCTGTCTCCACCGTATTTAAGTGCGTTGTCAACAAGGTTGTGAATTGCATTTTCAAAATGAAAAGGGTCAACATCAATGGTAATTGTATTTTTTGATGCATGGAAAGTAAGTTGTTTTTTTGAAGTAATAGCGCTGCCTTTTAAATAGATGTTTTTAACCAATGGAATGATGTCTATCGTTTCCTTTTTTAATAAAAGTTGTTCATTGTCTAAGGTGGCTGTTTCCAATAGTTTTTCTACCATGCTATTTAGTTTTTCAAGTTGAAAATTAGAGATGCTTAGATACTTCTTTGTTTTTTTCTTGTCATCAATAGCGTTAAACGTGTCAATTGCCTGAAGCGCCGCTGATATAGTGGTGATGGGTGTTTTAAATTCGTGGGTTATATTGCTTATCAAATCGTTTTTGATGGTGTCCAATGCTTTCTGATGATGGATGATTTTTAATAAATAAAACAACAATACGATCACTAGTAACGATAAAGCAAATGATAGAAAAATTCCCTTAAGACTTCTTTTGAGAACTTCGCTAACCGGATTTTCAATA